>JALVDI010000449.1 GCA_027009115.1 Polyangiaceae bacterium
GGCCTCTACCCGGTGGTCATGCGGCACCCGGGCTACCGCACCTGGCGGGGCGAAGTCGAGGTGCGTGCGGGGGAAGAGGCGACGGTGCAAGCGACCTTGCGCCCGCGAGGCGAGGGCCGGCGCAGATCCGCGGCGTCGGCTGCAGAGCCAGGGCGCTTGTCGATCAACACGCGCCCCTGGTCGAAGGTCTATCTGGGGCGGCGTCTCCTCGGCACGACTCCGATCGGTCGGGCCGAGGTGCCCGCCGGCGCCCTCGAGCTGCGCCTCGTCGATCGCGACGGCACCGAGCACCGGCGCTCCGTGCACGTGGAGGCGGGCGGCGAGGAGCGGCTCTTTTTCGACCTCTCCATGGCGCCCTGATCCCGTCCTGGGTGTGCTCCCGAAGCACGGCGCCGACGGCTTCCACACGGCCGTGCGCGGTGGGGGAAGCCATCATGGTCAGCCCCGCCACGGAGGTCCCGTGGCACGCGGCCGAGCGTGCTGGGGTAGTCTCGCGCCCGAGCCTTCAGGCCGGGACGTAGTGGTGGCCGGGGTAGAGCACGCCCAGGGCGATGAGGAAGGCGGGGAAGGCGAGGCGCCCGAAGAGCACCCACGCGACGAGCATGCCCATCATGGACGCGCCGCGGTCTGCGAAGAGCGCGAACCACCGGTCGGTGGCGCGCTGGCTCAGGAAGAGCGGCACGACCGCGTAGCCGTCGAGGGGCGGTACCGGAATGAGGTTGAACAGCCCGAGCAGCACATTCACCGAGAAGAGCACGCTCGCGAAGGTGGTCAGCGCGGTGGCTTCGCCGCCGGGGCC
This sequence comes from Polyangiaceae bacterium, assembly GCA_027009115.1. GTDB lineage: Bacteria > Myxococcota_A > Polyangia > Polyangiales > Houyiibacteriaceae > JALVDI01. The sequence continues at coordinate 800 of JALVDI010000449.1, forward strand.
GAGGACGACCTCGTCCAGCATCGGTGCGAGGGAGGGAGCCCAGCCGCCCCATGCGATGCCCGCGTGGATCGCCGCGGCGGCCAGGCCGGCAAGCAAGAAGTTCCCCGCGGGCCCTGCGGCCGCCATGAGGGCGGCCTTCTTTCGGTGCCTCGCCGCCCACAGCGGGTCGTAGGGAGCCGACGCCCAGCCGATCATCCAGCCGCCCCCGTTGAGCAGGAAGGAGAGCAGCGGAACGACGACCATGCCGATGGGCTCGCGCCGGATGTGCGGTGTGGGGTCCAGGGTGACCTGCTCGCCTGCGGTGTCGTCGCCGCCCCAACGCGCCACGAAGGCGTGCGCCGCTTCGTGCAGCGTCAGCGACAGCAGCGTCGCGACGAACCACACCGGGAGACTACGAAGGACGTCGGCGTCGAAGTGCACGGGCTCCGTATACCCGTACCTTCGTTCGCCGGAAAGGGAGCGGCTCCCTCGACGGCCGCCGCGCGTCTGATAGCTTCGAGTCGTGCCGCCGCCGACCGTGTTGCTCTTCGACGTCGATGGGACCTTGGTCCGCACGGGAGGAGCGGGGCGCCGGGCGATGGCCCGGGCCTTCGGCGAGGTCTGCGGTCGACCGGAAGCCCTCGAGGGCATCGCCCTCGGGGGCATGACGGACCGGCTCATCCTTCGGACCGCGCTCGGCAAGCTCGGGCGCTCCCTCGATGAAGCGCTCTTCGAGGCCATCGTCGCCGCGTACCTGCGCCACCTCGAGCAGGAGGTGCTTCGGTCGCCGGGGTATCGGGTGATGCCCCATGTTCGCCAACTGCTTGTGAGCGTCCATCGGCCCGGGGTGGCTGTAGGGCTCGGGACTGGGAACGTGCGCCGCGGGGCCGAAATCAAGCTGCGCCGGGCGGCGCTCGCCGACCACTTCCGCTTCGGTGGTTTTGGCGAGGACGCCGAGGACCGGGCGGCCTTGCTCAGGGCGGGGCTGCGGCGCGGGGCTGCGCTCTTGGGGGTGCTGCCCGAGAGATGCCGAGCGGTCGTGATCGGCGACACTCCGCGCGACGTCCGTGCGTCCGCGGAGATCGGCGCCTCGTGCGTCGCCGTGGCGACGGGCACCCACGACGCGGCGGCTCTCCGGTCGGCGGGGGCGGCCCTCGTCGTCGAGAGCTTGGCCGATCCACGGGTCGAGTCGGCGCTGTTCGGTCCGGCGAACCTCTGACGTCCCGCCGGCGGGCCCTTCACATCGCGAAGAGCGCGCAAAGCGCGATGCGCTCTATACTCCAGGGCGACCTCATGGCTCGCCAACGTCCTCCGATGGAGCCTTCGCTCGTCTCGTGGCCGGTGCCCCCGGCGGTCCCTCTGCGTGTGGCGGCGCGGTCCCCGGGCAGACGTGCGCCGGGGAGGCGCTTGGGGGCGTTTCGGAAGGGGGCGCGATGAGACCCGCTCGGACCGGCGTCCTGACGACGAACCCCGCCGGCGACATCGTGCTGCGGCAAGTCCTCGTGCGCGTCGCCACGGGCAGCGCGCGCGGCGCCGAGCACCTGCTCGAGGAGGGCACCGTGGTCCTCGGCAGCCACCCGGAGGCGGATCTCGTGGTCACGGAT
>JALVDI010000450.1 GCA_027009115.1 Polyangiaceae bacterium
TCGAAGCCGCAGCGACGACAAGACCTTTCGCGTGTTTCCGGCGGGGCACGCCGACATCGTCATCGGCCGCGAGACCGCCGCGACGATCTGGCCGCTCATCGGCGATTGGCTCGAGCGACGCTGAGGCACCTCGTCGAAGGCTCGGCTCTCGGCGAGGTCAGAGCACGTCTCAGCATCGCTCGTCGCCGCTTCATGGCCTGCGGGCGCCCTCTGCCGCCATCTCTCGCCTTGAGAATGCCCGGCATTGCCTCGGGCTGTGGACGCGCCATGGGTCGCGCCCGGTCCACGGATCGACGGACGATGGTGTTTTGGACGCCTTAGCCCAGCAGCCCTTCGAGGAGCCGGTATCCGTGCACCATCCACAGCACCGGCAGGGTCAGCGCCAGAAGCGTCAGGCCCATCGCCACGGCGACGATCGCGTAGTCGGCGAGGCCCGGCGGGGTCTCGCCTCCGCGGTGCTTTTCGATGAGTTCGAGATTGCGGCGGTTCGAGCGCCAGACGAAGTCGAAGGCGTCGCCCAGGAAGGGGACGGAGCCGACGACGACGTCGACGCCGATGTTGAGGAGCATCCGCAGGAGGATCACCGTCGGCACTCGCTCCCGGAGCGCGGTGATGAGCAGCGCGCCCGAGGCCACACCCGTCAGCGCGTCGCCGGCGCCGGGCAGCAGCAGCCCGAGGATGCCGTCCAGGTAGTAATCGTCGAGCCAGCGGGTGAGCCTGCGGGAGATGGGGAGGTCGTCCCGTGGGGGGTCGGAGGTGGATTCGGGCATGGCGACAGACCATAGCAGTCCGCCCCGAGACCTCTCCGTGCGCCTCACGGCGAAGAGCAGGCCCCTGCGCGGCGCATTGGGCCTCGACGGTTTTCAAGAGACGGCCGAGGAGCCGACGGTAGGTCGCACGGCTGGGCTCGGAGTTGCCACGGGCGCGGCGATTGAATACAAGCGTCGGCTTCGGGACGGGGGGCGAGGAGAACGCCCATGGGCATGCGCGACTATCTGAGCAGGCGAGGCTTGAAGCTCTTGCAGGACCGGCGACTGGCGAGAGTGTTCCAGGACGAGCGCGTCGTGAGAGCCATGATGCGAGCGCTCGAGCTCCGGGGTCGGATCCAGGAGCGGCTCGATGAGCGGATCGAGGGGGTGGCTCGCTCCCTCAACCTGGCCACCAAGCGCGAGCTGCGCGAGCTCAAGCGAACCTTGCGTCGGGTGGAACAAGACCTCGAGCGGGAGAGGCGACGACGGTTCGAGGCAGCTCCTGGGGCGCCGTCTCGGTCCTGACAGAGGGTCCCGCTGCGCGGCAGACCTCCCGTCGCGCCTCATGGAGCGGATCGCGGCTCCGTCTTCCGGAGGAGATGCGGCTCGACGTGCCGTCCTGGCGGCCGCTCGGGTTGTGGCGCAACCTTCCGTCAGCCGGCGTACCGACGCTGCGTCTGTGAATCCAGCGGCGCACGTGGCAGTCTGACGGGGCATGCGGCAGAAGAGCACTGGACTTCGGACCCGTTGGGCGCTTGTGATCGCTTGCGTCTGGGGCGCTGGCCTGGCGAGCCTTGGCCAGGCCCAAGAGGGGGACCGCGTCGCGCGCGCCCGGGCGCTCTTCCAGGAGGGGCAGGCAGCCTACGACGCTGGGCGCTTTGCGGAGGCCGCCGAGCGTATGGAGCGCGCCTGGCGCCTGACCCGGGCGCCGGAGCTCGCCTTCAACGTCGGACGCGTTTACGAGCGGATGAGCGAGTACGACAAGGCGATCCGCTTCTTTCGGATCTACCTCCGGCGTGGGCGCCCCGCCGGCGAGGAGCGGGCCGACATCGAGGCCCGCATCGAGGCGCTGCGCGCCGCCAAGGCACGCCAGCGGAACCAGGTCTTCACGGCGCCCCCATCCGACGACGAGCTGACCCAAGAGGCACGCACGTTCTTCCTCCGAGGCGTGTCGCTCTACCGGCAGGGTCACTACGACGCGGCGATGCAAGCCTTCGTGGCAGCCTATCGTTTCGCCCCGCTGCCGGAGGTCCTCTACAACCTGGCGGTCACGGCCGAGCGCCTAGGAAGCCGGCGCGACGCCGTCGACTACTACCGCGAGTACCTCCGCTTGCGGCCGAACGCCCCGGACCGGGGGCACGTCGAACGCGAGATCGAGCGGCTGCGCGGGCGCTGACAGCCCGCCCCAGTATCGCGATCGCGGTCGCGAGGGCCCCTGCGTGTTGCCGCGCAACGAGGCGATCGTGAAGATTTTCGAGGCGCGATGCGCCGCGCAGGGCGTGCTCTCGGCCGTGAGGCGCGGGAGAGGTCTTGGGAGCCGCAGTGGAGCGTCCTCGACCCCGCGCGCTTGGTGTCCGAGCCTGCAATGGGGAAGCCGCCGCGACCCCTTCGGTGACGCTGCCGGGACGACG
>JALVDI010000451.1 GCA_027009115.1 Polyangiaceae bacterium
GTCAGGGTAATGTCATCGATGAAGAGGGAACCGGAGTTGGTGAGATCCCGGAAATAGAATTTGAGTTCATCGACGGCAGAATTGATAGGGACACTGTAGAAGACCCAGACCTGTTTTCCGTTCGTGGTATGGGGATCAAATACACTGTTTTCTACGATTTCGCCATTGCCATTGATTTCGATCCACCCCGCTTGTCCGAAGTTGGATGAGAAACTGCTGTTCTCCAGGGCCCAGAAAGAGATTTCCGATACGAAGGCGCCCTGCAGGTCGAGGATCAGGGAGACGGCTTGTTCGTTGGCGCCGTAGCAGTTGGCAACGCAGGAGGAGGGGCCGGCCTTGAAGGCGTAGCTGCCCGAGTGTGCGAACTCGGTGGAGACTTTGTAGGTGGCCGTGCGTTCGGTCGTTACCAGCCAGTCACCAAGACCATTTTCAAAACCATACTCAATTTCTTGAGAGAATGCATCAGATGCAAACAAGCAACACAAGAAAGTAATGACAGAACAGAGTATAATTTTCATTTGTGGTCCTCAGTGGCGTTTCTTGTGAAAGATGATGAGTCTTCAGGATGAGTAGAAAAAGAAATGCCAAGATTTGACCGAATCAGGTTGAGAACGGAAATACTCTCTTATAAGCTTTAGGCCAAGATTGAATTCTTTTTTCCGCGTTGCATTTTCGCAACCCTATACCCTCCTAATGTTGCACAAATGCAAACCCCCGGGCCGCCCCCCGCCGCCCGGCGCTTCGGGGGAAGGCCGGGCAGGTGAAGGAGGGCGGAACGGTGTGGGTTATCTTTAACAAAGACGCCTTTTGTTGCCATTTCGCAACCTCAAAACCGCCCGATGTTGCCTATGTGCAACATGGCGCGTCGCGGCGGCGGCCAAGAAAAAGCCCGGCGCTTCGGGGGAAGGCCGGGCGGGGGAGAGGGGGCGCCGGGGCTCAGGCGTCGGGGGCGAGGCCGTAGCGTTTCATCTTCTTCCAGAGGTGGCTGCGGTCGATGCCGAGGGCCTCGGCGGTCTCGCGGATGCGGCCCTCGTGGGCCAGGAGCGTGCGGCGGATGTGCTCGCGCTCGAAGGCCTCGCGGGCCGCGCGCAGGTTCGTCAGCGTCGCGTCGTGGGCGGCGGGGGGGCGGCGCAGGGCGTGGCGCACCTCGCGGGCGTCGATGGCCTCGCCGTCGCTGAGGACGACGAGCCGCTCGATCACGTTGCGGAGCTGGCGCACGTTGCCCGGCCAGTCGTGCCCCAGGAGGATGGTCATCGCGCCCGGCGTCAGGGTCTTCGGCGGCAGGCCGTTCTCCTCGGCGAAGTGCGCGAGGAAGTGGGCGACGAGGGCGGGGATGTCCTCCGTGCGCGCCCGCAGCGGCGGCAGCGTGACGTTGACGATGTTGAGCCGGTAGAAGAGGTCCTCTCGGAAGTTGCCCTCGGCGATCTCGGCTTCGAGGTCCTTGTGCGTGGCGGCGATCATGCGCACGTTCACCGGGACGGGGCGCGTGCTGCCGAGGCACTCGACCTGTCCGGCCTCGAGGATGCGGAGCACCTTGGCTTGCGTCATCAGGCTCATGTCGCCGATCTCGTCGAGGAAGAGGGTGCCGCCGTGGGCCTGCTCGAACTTGCCGGGATGGGCGCGGTTCGCGCCGGTGAAAGCGCCCTTCTCGAAGCCGAAAAGCTGGCTTTCGATGAGTTCTTCGGGGATGGCGGCGCAGTTGAGCGCCACGAACGGGGCGGCGCGGCGGGCGCTGTTGTGGTGGATGGCGCGGGCCACCATCTCCTTGCCCGTGCCGCTCTCGCCGTTGATGAGCACCTTGCTGGGCGTGCGGGCCGCCTTGTCGATCATCCGGTAGACCTCCTGCATGGCGCGGCTGGAGCCGACCATCCGGTAGCGGGCCTTCGCCTCGTCGAGGAGGCGGTCGCGCTCGCGTTCGAGGCGCACCTTTTCGAGGGCGTTGCGGATCGTCAGGAGGGCGCGGCGGGCGTCGGGGGGCTTTTCGAGGAAGTCGTACGCGCCAAGCTTCGTGGCCTCGACGGCGATGCGGATGGTGCCCTTGCCGCTGATGATGATGACGGGGAGGTGCGGGTATTCGGCCTGCACGCGCCGGAGCACGTCGAGGCCGCCGATGCGGGGCAGTTCGAGGTCGAGCAGGATCAGGTCCACCGGATGCCGCGCCAGCAGGTCGAGGGCCGCCTTGCCGTCGCCCGCTTCCACGGTGGAATGACCGGCGAAATGCAGGATCTCGGCCAGGCTCTCCCGGATGAACGGGTCGTCGTCGACGACGAGGATGTGGGCCGGGGTCGGGTTTTCGGACACGGTCGCTTTCGGGTTGGAGGCAACGTCAGGCATGGGCTTCGGGGCGTCTCGGGCTTGTCTCCGGATGCGTCAGATG
>JALVDI010000452.1 GCA_027009115.1 Polyangiaceae bacterium
GGCGCCGCGGCGCTGCGAGGCCAGACCATCGACCGGAGGATGCCGCGGCGCGACCGCTGCCGCGCGAGCATCGCTGCGCTCCGGGAGGCCATCGTGCCGCCGGCCATGGTCCACGCCCTCGAGGAGCTGCGGGAGGTCACGGCCGAGGGACGCGGCCACGTGCTGCTGCGGGGGCCGCGGGGAGCAGGTGCGCTGCGCTACATCCGCGAGCTGGAGGCGACGCTGGCGCCCCCCCTCGTGCTCCGCATCAGCGGCGTGCCCGGCGCCCTGGAGCCCTTCGGGAGCCTGCGCCTGGCGCTCTTGCGGCACTTCGGCCGACCGGACGACGTGGAGGCAGCCCTCGGGGAGACGCTGGCGCAGGTGTCCCGTGGTGTCCCCGTACCGCCCGACATGCTCCGCGACGCCTTCCGCACGCGGATCGCCAGCGGCGCGTGGCTGGTGCTCGACCCCGTGCCGGGGATCGATCCCTCGTCTTTGGCGCTCCTGGCGGCCTTCGCCGAGCGGATGCCGATGGTCCTGCTCGCCCGGGTCCCGCTCGACGCGCCGCTGCCCCAGCCGCTACGCGCGCTCCCTTGGCGCGAGGTGCTCCTCCCCTCGCTGCGCGTCGAGGACGCCAAAGAGGTGGCGCGGGCGGTGCTGGGCCCCGATACGGACGAAGACGTGATCCGGCGCGTCGCGGTGCTGGGCGGCGACACCCCCCTGGGAGTCGTCGAGGCCGCGCGCACGCTCGTGGCGGTCGGCGACCTGGTCCACGACGAGGGGCGCTTCGCCTGGCGCGTGAGCCCTCGGGCCGGCGTCCGGAGCATCCCTACGGAGGACCTTCTGACCGAGCGCCTCGCCAGCCTCGGGGACGCGCCGAGGAGGCTGCTGGAAGCGATCGCAATGACGCCGCCGGGGACGCCACGGCTCGTCGTCGCCGCCGTCGCCGAGCGGGACGGGTTGGGCACGGAGGTCCGCCGAGAGGCCACGGCGCGACTGCGGTCCGAGGCGTGGATCGCGGACGGCCCGCAGCTCCGCCCCAGCTCCGAGCTGCTCCGGCGCGTGCTCGTGCATCGCATGCCGCCGGCGCGCGCCGCCGAGCTCAACCGCTTCGTCGCCGACGCGCTCGCGAGCTCGACCCTGAGCGTGGGCCCTCTCGTGGAAGCGACGGTGGGCTACTACCTGACGGAGGGGGGCGACACCGAAGGTGGAGCCCGAGCGCTGCTGCGGGCCGCCGAGGCCGCCCTGGAGGCGGGCTATCGGAGGGCTCCGCGGCGCCTCGCGGCGGCGGCCGTTCAGGTGCATCCGCTCGGCTCGATCCGCGTGGAAGCCGGCCGCATCGCGCGGGCCGCCCAGCACGCCGAAGGAGACCAGATTGAACGCCCCTCCGCCACCCCAACCGCTGGCGACCGCGTCTCGGAGCTCGCGGTCAGCGCGCTCTTGGCCGGCGACATCGACGCCGTGGAGCGCACCATCGAAGCGGCGATCGCCGAGGGCCGGGACCTGGCGGCGGCCGACCGGGTCCGAGCCATGGCGCACCTGGCCAAGGGAGACACCGAGGCAGCGATGAAGGCCTTCGCGCGCCTGCGCCGCCAGAGCTCCGGCGACCTCCGAGGCCGGGCCCGGGCATCCCTCACGCTCGCCTGGATCCTGCTGCACACCGGCGACGCCGAGGGGGCCATCCGGGCGAGCCTCGAAGCCCTCGCCTCGGCGCGCCGCCTCAAGGACCCGCGGGGCGAGGCTGCGGCGCTGCACACCATGGCGGCGTGCTACCGCGCCCTCGGCCGGCAAGAGGAAGCGGATCGCGTCGCCGACGCGGCTCCCGTCTGACCGATCGGCGGGACCGTCCCATGCCCCACGCCATCGCCAACGTCATCGGCTTCGACGACGGCCCCTTCGACACCCGCGGAAAGGTCGCGGCAGTACCGCTGATGGGAGTCGTCTACGCCCGCGACCGCCTGGACGGCGCGCTCCTCGGGACTCTCCGCCGCGATGGGGACGACGCCACCACGACAATCGCCGCGCTGGTGCGCGGGTCGCGGTTCCGGCAGCACATCCGCTGCGTCCTGCTTCAAGGGCTCACCTTTGGCGGCTTCGACGTCGTCGATCTCGCGGCGCTCCACGAAGCCCTCGAACGCCCGGTGCTGGTCGTCGCTCGCCGCGCTCCGGACATGGCGCGGATCCGCGCCGCCCTCGAACGACTCCCCGGCGCCGCTCGTCGGCTCGCCCGCCTCGAAGCGGCTGGCCCGATGGAGGCCATCGGCGGTGTGTGGGTGCAGCGCGCGGGCATCGACCGAGTGGACGCCGAGGCGACGCTCCGCCTGCACACGCGACACGGCACGCTCCCCGAGCCGCTGAGGGTGGCGCATCTGCTGGCGGCCGCCGTGGCGACGGGGCACAGCCACGGCGGCGCCTGACGCTCCCGTGGCGTACTTCCAGCACGACGCGAGCCCCATGGAGCCCGCGGCACCTGTGGGCACCTCACTTCCGGAGCACGCTCCTGCGCGGTGACTCAAGCATCTTCGGGATTCCTTCGCCGGGCGGTCTCGCGAAGGGCATGCGCCGCGATCCGTCACGGCCGTGCCGAGGCGGACCGGCGGACGTTCAGCGGTCGCGGAAGGTCAGCCGAGCGAGCGCAGAGCCGATCGTCAAGGTCCGGCGCCGCGCCCGTCGGCTGCGCGCAAAGGTCGCCGTCACCTCGTAGGTACCAGGGCTCAGGTCGTAGAGGGCCGCCCGGCCTGCGACGCTGCGCGCGGTGCCCACGATGGCGCCGCTTCGCCGCACGGTGAGGGTGGCGTCGGTGGGGCGGCCCTGCGCATCGATCAAGGTCACCTGGGCGCTCAACCGACGGCCTCGGCTCAGGTCGCGGCCCGCCGGGGCGCTCCTCACGGCCACGGGGCGCTCGGAGCTGGATGCGACCTGCGTGGACGGCGAGGTCCCCGCGGGCCGCGCGGGGGCGGGACGGAGCCCGGGAGCGACTCGCACCGAGCCGCGCGGAACGACCACCGAGCTGTGTGAGGTGACCGCCGCCGTGCCCCGCGGAGCGACCGTGGGCTGTGTCGCGACCCTGGGAGCCGCCTGACGGGCCGGCACCCTCGCGGGGACAGACTGCCGCGTGCGGCTGCCCGCGCGCGCCGCCACCGACGTCCGCGGGTTGGCCTGAACCGTCGCAGGAGGCGCCGCCGAGACCACCGTACGGAGGGTCAGCGCCACCGTCGCTCCGGATCGGACGGTGAGCGTCCGCGGCGGAGGGGCTCCCTCACGCGCCGGGGCCAGCGTCGCGGTCCAGCGCCCGGGGGCGAGCCGAAGCTGGCAGCGCCCGGCCACCGTACGGCAGCTCGCCGTCCCGGGCCCGCGCAGCGTGACCGTCCCATCGGAAGGTCGCCCGGCCGAGTCGAAGACCCGGATCGAGACCGTGCCCTGCTGAGCGAAGGCGAGCGGCGGCGCGAAGAGCGCAAAGAGCGCGACGAACCCTCCGAGCCCAAGGATCGTCTGTCGGTTCATGGAGCCACCCTACCTCCGCCGCCGCCCGCTGGCGACACGGCTTGGACGCACACCCGCCTCCGCCGATTCACCCGCCGGACAAAGGGTCGGGCCGAGGCGTAGGCGGCTCCGCCGGCGGCAGCGGTCTCAACACCGACGGCGCCTCATCACCGCCCGCGCTCTCACCTTCGCCCGCCGTTTCGTCCTCCCCCTCATCCTCCGTTTCGTCCAGGTCCCGAACTTCCGCATCGCCGACTTCGGGGTCCTCGCGCTCCGCCGGCCTGGCGGCGCCGACCCTGTCCCTGTGGCCGGAGTCGCCACCGGCGTCTCTGCTGCGAGAGGCCCTGCGGCGCACGACCCGGCGCGCCAGACGCTTCGCCGCACGCCTGGCGCCGCTGACGAAGAAGTAAACGGTCCGATCCTGCACGTCCGTCGGGAGGTAGGTCGCGTCTGGATCCGTCGGCCCAAAGGGGTTCGTGCGCAAGCCGCGACCGCGACCGTAAAGCACGGCGGCACCAAGGCTCAGGTCGTAGTCGCCGCTGCGGAAACCGACGCTCGCCGTCGCTCCGTAGCGGTCGATGTCCACCGGCTGGTAGACGTCCGTCGGCCCCTCGATCGTCGGCGCCGCCGAGCGGTCGGTAAAGAACCCCAGCCGCAGCGGTACGACGCCGCCGAGGACCGCCTCCATCCCCACCGAGACGTTCACCACCGGCCGCCTCCACAGGTCCCGCACCACATAGTCGCCGGGCTCGGGCACGAAGCCGGTCTCGGGGTCGGGCTCGGGGTCGCCGAAGCGCCGCAGGGGCTGAGCGCGGCTGCCCACGCCCCCCACCACCGACAGATCCGCACCGAAGAGCAGCGCCTCGGAAGGAGCGTAGGACGCGCCAACGCGCAGCTCCCAAGGAATGGGCGCGGCCCCGGACAGGCCCCGCTGATCACCGAACGCCAACGTCGCGTAAGCCGGCGATGCGAGCGTGTCGGCGAGGATGCGACGCTCCATGATGCGCGCCGAGTCCTTGATCTCGATGCCGGGAGGCTGGAACAAAAGGCCGACGCGCCAGCGCCCACCGGGCGCCCAGACCCCGCCCAGGCGAAAGACGAGGTGGTGGGTGTCGAGCTTGGCCAGGCTCTCACGCACGAAGGCCGTGTCGTTCTCGTAGGTCCCGCGGCTCGGGTCCAAGGTCAGCGCAGTCACGCTCGTCGCGTCCTCGCGGTGGCGCACCCGCTGGCGCACCCAGAAAACCGAGAGCCCCACGGCAAAAGCCTCGCTCAACCGCAACGCGAGGGTTGGGCCGTACCATGTCGCACGACGCTCGGTGTCGATGGTGAGCGACTCGCGCACCCGGGTGTCCGGGTTGAAGACCTCCACCTCGTAGCGCAAGCGCCGCTGCATGGGGTTGACCGTCGACAGCGCGAAGGCGTGGCGCCGCACTCGGTCTGCGCCTCGCGGTCCGATGCGTTTGACCGCGCTCGCGAAGAGGGGCACGCCCGGGCGGTACGTCGCGCTCAGGTCCGCGGTCCCCGCCGGCGACCCGTAGCCGTCCTCGATGCGGCGTCGATCGAAGGCGTTGATCGAGAGGTTGCCGCCGACGGCGTCGCCGCCCATCAGCGCGATGCCCGCGGGGTTGTAGAAAACCGCCGAGGCCTCGTCGGCGACCCCCGTCGCAGCGCCACCCATCCCGAGCGCTCGCTCCCCGATGAGAAACGTCTGGTAGTGGTACTCGTCCGCGCGCGCGGATACAGCGACCAACGACAGGGCGACAACGAACGCTCCCCTCATGAGCTGGAGAGAGGCGCGCGCAGGCGCCGGCGTCGACGCCGTACTGTGAGATTGCTCGCAAGGCGGTGCCTGCTATCCAAACGACAGGAGCGATTGCCTTGAGTGCCCACGACGAGCTCGCAGACCTGCGCAGGCGCCTGGACGCCATCGACCGACGTTTGCTCGAAGCGCTGGCGGAGCGGCAAGAGGTCGTCGCCGCGGTGGCCGCGCGGAAAGCCGGCGGGGGCCGAACGATCCGCGACGCAGAGCGCGAACAAGCCCTCCTCGGTCGCCTCGTCGACCTCGGCCGGGGACTCGGGCTCCAGGCCCACCTCGTCACCCGCGTCTTTCGAGAGGTGCTCGATCACTCCCTCCGGGTGCAGCACGAGCGCATCGCCGACGCCGCCGACCCAAGCCGCCGGCGGCCGAGCTTGCGCGTCGGCTTCCAGGGCGGCGAGGGGGCCTTCAGCCACCAATGTGCCCAGCAGCACTTCGCGGCCCGAGACGCCCGGGTCCGCTACCTGGGCTTCCCGGGCTTTCGGCCGATGCTCGAAGCTCTGAGCGAGGGGCGACTGGACTACGCGGTCCTCCCCATCGAGAACACCACCGCCGGCTCGATCAACGAGAGCTACGACCTGCTCGCCGACATGGATCTGCACCTCGTCGGCGAGGAAGCGTTCAAGGTGGAGCACTGCCTCATCGGTCTACCGCAGACCAACCTGGACGACCTCGACCGCGTCCTCTCGCACCCCGTGGCGCTCGCCCAATGCACCCGCCTGCTCTCGGAGCTCGGCTGCCGCGCCGAGGCCTACGAGGACACGGCCCTGGCGGCGGCAAAGGTCGCGGCCGACGCAGATCCGCGGCAGGTCGCCATCGCCAGCGATGCCGCCGCCCGACTTCACGAGCTGCAAGTGCTGCGACGAGGCGTGCAGGATCAACGCTCCAACTTCACGCGCATGGTCGTCGTGGCACGCGAGGCGGCGCGCTTCGACCGAAGGATCCCCTGCAAGGTCTCCGTCGTGTTCGCGACCCGTCACGAGCGGGGCGCTCTGGCGCGCGCCATCGCCGTGCTCGCCCAACACGAGCTGAACCTCACCAAGCTCGAATCGCGCCCGCGACCGAACACGCCCTGGGAGTACCGCTTCTATCTCGACTTCGAAGGCAACCTCGACGACCCGACGGTGCTCGAGGCGCTCGGCCAGTTCTCCGTCGAGACGAGCTACCTGCGCGTGCTCGGCTGCTACCCCACCCGCACGAGCGACGCCGCGCGCCCCGCCGCGCCCAGGCGCCCCCCGGTGCGAGCCACCCCGCCGGCAGCCACCGCGACACGGGTCGGCGCCCTCACCTTCGGCGACAGGCCGCTGCTCCTGGCCGGCCCCGCCTCCGCAGAAGAGCTCGAAGCGGCGGCCACCGCGGCACGGAACGCGGGCGCCGATCTGCTCTGGCTCGCTCACCTCGACGCCCACGACCCAGAGCTGCTCGCGCGGATGGAGGCCGTCGGCCGACGGCTCGCCTCGCCGCTCGCCCTCGGCGTCCGGCGCCGGGACGAGGTCGCCGCCCTCGCTCCTCGCGCCGACCTCCTCGTCGTCGACGCCGACGCCATGCACGACGAGGCCCTGCTGCACGAGGTGGGACGAGTGGACTGCGGTGTCGTGCTCACCCGAGGCGGAACGGCCACGGTCCCCGCGTGGATCGACGCCGCCGACCGGATCCGCTCGCGCGGCAACGCCCGGGTCGTGCTCCTCGACGCCGGCGTGCAGACCCTCGGCCGCCGCGCGCCGGACCTCGCCGCCATCCCCGCGGTCGCCCAACGCTACGCCGTGCTCGTAGACGTCAGCGGCACCGAGGCCGGACCAGTGCTCGCCGCCGCGGCCCTCGCCGCCGGCGCCTGCGGCGTCGTCTACCGCGGAACCGACCCGAAGCTCGAAACCATCGCCGGCCTGGCGCGCCGCTGATCCGCCGGTCGCCGAGGGACCGCGATCCCCCTCGCCCTCCGGCGAGGTTTGCAGCCGGCGGCCCGTCCGTGAGATCCTCGGCAAGGTGCAGCGCCGCTCTTTTCCTTCGTCGCCTCCTCTCCCCGCCGAGGAGGAGCTCCAACGCTACCGCGAGCTGCAACGCACGCTCCTCGCACGCTGGCAGTCGATCCATCGCATCGACGAAGCGCCCAAGGACATCGTCATCATCCCCTCGCTCTCCCTCGAGGGGTTGCCCATGGCCGATATCCCCGGCGTCACCCACTACGAGGAGCGCATGCTCTTTACGCTCTCGCTGCTTCGGCACCCGCGAGCCCACTTGGTGTACGTCACCTCGCAGCCGCTGCACCCAGCCACCGTGGACTACATGCTCTCGCTGCTGCAAGGCATCCCGATGGCCCATGCGCGACAGCGCCTGACCTTGCTGGCGACCTACGACGCCTCACCCCGCACACTCACCGAAAAGATCCTCGAGCGGCCACGTCTCATCGAACGTATCCGGCGCGCCATCGACCCGGACAACGCGCACATGACCTGCTTCACCGTCTCACCGCTGGAGCGGCGTCTCGCGGTCCGCCTCGGCGTGCCGCTCTACGGCCCCGACCCAGCACACCTCGAGATCGGCACCAAGTCCGGGAGCCGCCGCACCTTTCGGCGCGCGGGCATCTCCTTGCCCGCCGGTGTCGAGGGCGTCCGCGACGAGCGCGATGTGGCCCGCGCCATCGCCGACCTCTGGGAGGCGGACCCGACGCTGCGCCGAGTGGTCGTCAAGCACGACCAGGGTTTCAGCGGCGAAGGCAACGCCGTCATGAGCCTGGATCCCCTGGCCCACGTCGCACCGGGCCGCGGCGACCGCTCCGCACGCGAAGCCGCCGTGCGTGCGCACCTGCAGCACATGCGCTTCGGCGCCAGCTTCCCGACGTGGGAGCGCTTCGGGGCCGAGCTCGAACGGCAAGGCGGCGTCGTCGAGGCCTTCGTCGAGGGCGCGACCAAGCGCGCTCCCAGCGGGCAGATCCGCATCGATCCCAAGGGGCGCTTGCGGTGCCTGTCCACCCACGACCAGATCCTCGGCGGCCCCGACAACCAGAGCTACGAAGGCTGCCGGTTCCCCGCCGACGAGGCCTACCGAATGGAGGTGCAGCGCGACACCCTCGCCGTCGGTGAGGTGCTGCGCGACGAAGGCGTCATCGGGCGGGCTGCCGTCGACTTCGTCACCGTCGAGCGCCCCGACGAGCCGGGCACTTGGGATCGTTTCGCCATCGAGATCAACCTGCGCATGAGCGGCACGACACACCCGCTGATGATCCTCAAGATGCTCAACAGCGGCAGCTACGACGAAGGCACCGGGCTGTACTTTACCAGGCGAGGCGAGGCGCGCTTCTACGTCGCCACCGACTCGCTCAAGTCGCCGTCCTACCGCGGCCTGCTCGTCGACGATGTCCTCGACATCGCGGCCATTCACCGCCTGCACTACACGCCGTGGACGGACACGGGCGTGATCTTCCACCTCACCGGAGCCCTCAGCCAGTTCGGAAAGGTCGGCATCACCGCCGTCGGCCAAACCCAGCGCGAAGCGCAGGAGTTTTTCGACGCGACCCGCCAGGCGCTCGACGACGAGACCCGCTGAAGACGCCCGCCGACGCCCCATCGCTCACGGACACAGAGGCCGCTGGCCACCGCTCCGATCGGGGACCAAGGTCAGTGGCACGACCACGTCCACCTCCCCCGAGGGGTCCGGCCAATCCAGCGACGAAGCCGCCTGAAGCACGCACGCGCGGAGCTGGGCGTCGCCGATCCCATCGTGTCGCAAACACGCCTGGCGCACCTGCCCCCCCGGGCCGATCCGCACCCAGAGCTCCTGGCGCCCACCGCGAGCCGCCTCCGGTG
>JALVDI010000453.1 GCA_027009115.1 Polyangiaceae bacterium
AGCTCGCCGGGGGCGCTCTCCATCGCGCTTCCGACCCAGAGCATCGAGGCAAAGGTCGTCAGGAAGAGCAAGACTGGAAGACGCCACTCCCGCAGCGCGCCCGGGCGTGGGTTCGGTGGTGCGGTCATCGGCGCTCGAGCGCTGCTTGCAGTGCGGCGACGCGCACGGAGAGCCGTCCATCCAGCCGGCCCAGGTCCGACTCGACGACGCAGTCGCCTGGCTCCAGGGTTGGGTCCTCTTCGATCGGAAGGCCGGCGAGGGCCGGCGCGGTCCGGAGCAGGGGGACATCCGCCGGGTGCGCGTAGAGGCGCAGCCGCGCAGCTCGACGGGCCCGATCGAGGACTTCCGCGACGAGCTCGCGGACGCGCTCCGGCCGCAAGGACAGCTCGGCCCGCAGCAAGCGCTCGGCGGCGCCGACGGCCAGCCGCGCCAACGCAGGCTCCGCCTCGGCGCGGGCGCGGGCAAGGGCCTGCTCGGCGTCGATGAGGAGCGCGGCCACTTCGGCCCGACCGGAGGTCTGCGCTTCCTCCCGTGCGGTGGTCCGGATCGCTTCGGCCTCCTGCCGTGCCGCCTCCACGATCGCCGCGGCCTGGGCTTCGGCCTTCGCGACGATCTCGCGGGCACGCTCCGTGGCGGTGACGATCTCCGCCGGCACGACCTTGGGCTCCTTGCCACGGATCACGCGAGACATCCGACCTCCTCGAGCTCTTTCAGTTCGCGGCCGCCGCGGCTCAGCGGGTCGTCGCCATCGCCGAGGACCGCGCGGCCGAGGTTCACGACGTCGGCCTGGTCCAGCGCGGTCAGGGCGTGCCAGGCCGCGCGAACCCGGCGCTGTTCCACCTCCGGGAGGGGCTCGACGTGGGCTTGCAGTGCCATTGCCGCGGCGGCGTTCTCGGCATCGAAGGCTGCCCGGAGGTCGTCGAGGTGAGCGGCCGCTGTGCGCCCCGCGCCCCGGGCGTGGGCCTCGTCAACCGGCGGTCGGGCGGCTAGCAGGCGGTGGAGAGCCTCGACCAGGCCGGGCGGCGGGCGGTAGCGCCGCCGTGGCGCCTGCCCCGAGCGGCCGAGCAGCGCCGCGATCCTCAGCGGGAGCGGCGCGTCGTCCCTGGCGACCGGTCGCAGCCGGCTGGCGACCTTCCGAGCGAAGCGCACCCGGTCTCCTGGCTCGCCGGCAGCGACGAGCGCTTGCATCGGCGCCGCGAGCCCTTCTCGGGAGGATCCCGCGAGCAGCTCGCCCAGCAGAAAGCCTTCGATGACGCCCTCGTCCACGAGGCCCTTGTTAGCATGGGGTACGACAGCGGCTATAGTGCTTCGGTGCTCCGCGCGATCGCGTCCCTGGTGTTGTTGAGCGTTTCGGCCTGCTGGGGCCGAGCCCAAGCGCAGGATGCGGGCGTCACTGGGTGCGACGAGGTCCTTACGCGTGGGCCGCTGGAGGTAACCCCCGCCACGAACGCCACGGGTGTGACCCTCGACGCGCCGGTGAAGGTGCGCTTTTCGCCGGGCTACTTCGAGCTGCCGGGGGTTGACCCCGCGTCGCTCATCGAGCTGCGTCGCTGCGGCGAGCTTTCTGCCGTGGAGTGCGAGACGCTGGGGGAACCCGTCGCTGGCGAGGTTCAGGTCATCGGTGACCGGACGCTCTACTTCGTGCCTGCACACGACCTCTCGCCCAGGGAGCTGTACGCAGGGGTCGTCCGCGGCATCGACCAGGACTTGGGTATCGCCTTTCGTACAGGTTTCTCCGCGGACGTGGGGCCACCCCAGCTCGGGACCGTCGACACACCCACGACCGCGCAGGTCGGACCGAGCTGCGAGGCGCCCGCGGGCGGCTACCGGGTCGATGTCAGCTTCGAGCCTGCGACGGACGATGGCTCCGCCGGGAGCATTGAGTACCTCCTGTACTTGACGCGTGGAGGAGGGCTCGAAGCACCGGAGCTGCGGCGTCGCGCGCGGAACTTCTCGACGGGGCTCGTGACCATGGCGTTCGTGTTGAGCCCGGAGGAGGCGGCGTCGCCGGTCTGCATCGTCGTGCACGCGGTCGATGGTGTGGGCAACGTGGACGCCGACATGGAGCCTCGGTGCTTCGAGCCCATCACCGGAGACTACTTCGAGCCGGCCTGCAACGCAGGAGCCGCGGGGAGCGGCGGGTGGCTGGGACTCCTCGGAGTGCTGCTCTTCCGGCGCCGCCGCGGCCGCTGAGGGCCTGAGCACGAGGCTCGCGCAAGTGGTGCTCGGGGCCCCGGAACTGGGCAGAGTTTTGGGCAGGTGGTGCCGTTGGGGCCCCGGAACTGGGCAGAGTTTTGGGCAGGTGGTGCCATCGGCCAAGCCGTGCCATCGGCCAAGCCGTCGGGTCATCGGCCAAGTCGT
>JALVDI010000454.1 GCA_027009115.1 Polyangiaceae bacterium
CTGTCCACGGACGGCGTGGCGGTCGCTGCCCATGGCGCTCGGGGGCGGCCTGACGATCGATTTTCTGCAGCCGATGCGGCGCATCTTCCGGCGCATGAAGGCGATGGAGAAGGATCCGCGGGTGCTTTCTCCAAGCTTGTTCATGGTGCACCCCTTCACCGACGCGGCGCAGCTCGGTTGGAGCACCGTCGTGGTGACCGACGACGACGCCGAGTTGGCCGAGCGCCTGGCCGACGAGCTCGCGGAGCTCGCCTGGTCCGTGCGCGACGTCCCGCCGCCGGCCCTCGACGGACCGAGGGAGGCTATCGACAGAGCGCGGCGCGCCCGGTGGGCACGGCGCACGGGCTGCGTCTTCTTCACGGACGTCAGCGACGTGGTCGGAGCCGGCGGCGTGGGCGACAACCCAAACCTTCTCCGCGCGCTGCTCGACGAAGCGCCGGACATGACGAGCTACGTCCCCATCCGCGATCCCATCGCCGTGGCTGAGCTGTGGGAGGCCGTCGGGCAGACCGCCCGCGCGACCGTTGGCGCCGCCTTCACGCCCGAGCACGGCGACCCCGTAGAAGTGCAGGGGAGGGTGCTGGCGCGCCGCGAGGGCGCTCAGTACGGTCGCGGCGTGGCGATGGATCTAGGGCCCGTCAAGCTCGTCATCACCGAGGAGGCGCCCTACACCCTTTACCCGAGCTTCTATGGCGACTACGGGCTGCGCCTGCGCCACGCCGACATCGTCGTGGTCAAGAGCTTCTTCCACTTCCGTATCTTTCATGGGCCCTGGCTGCGGCGTCATCTGGGGGTCAAGACGCGGGGCACGACGGACCTCGATCTCTACGCAGGCGTGACGCACGACGGGCCCATTCATCCGCGCGATCCGGTGGACGACTGGCGCCCGCGCGACCGCGTTCGCCGCCAGTCGGCTCCGATGGATTAGTGCACATCTCAAGATCCCCCTCGTCGCACGCCCTCTGCCGCCATCCTCCCCTCGACAATGCTTGGCGTTCCCTCGGCTCGCGGATGCGCCAGCGGTCGCGCCCGGTCCACGGATCGAACGACGATCGCGGTTGAGAAGGGCTGTAGGAGCCCGCTCCAACACCTCTCCGTGCGCCTCGCGCCTCCCCGACATTCAAGCTTTCCTCGCCCCGCGGCACCGCGCAGACACACCTTCGCGATTCCTCACGGTCGCGACTGGGGCGGACCGTTTGCGTTTGCCTGCCAGGCAGCCGCGTGCTCAAGAGGGAGCGCTCGAGAGGGGCTGAGCGTCCATGCCGTCGGTTGTCGGCGGGCGCACCCGCTCGGTCCGTGTTGGGTGCGGCTCATCAGCCCTGCGTGCGCGCGTCGATGAGAGAGCGGACGACGACGCTGGCCGCGGCCAGCCCGAAGGCCCCGGTCACGAAGCTGGCGGAGCCGTCGATGCGCGCGCGCCGGTCGCAGTCGTGCATGCCGTTCTTGCCTCCGGGGCAGACGCAACGGAAACCCTGGCCCTCGTCGTAGCTTGGCGGGCTGGGCTCGAGGGGCAGCTCGGTGCTGAAGACCGCCGGCACGCCCACGGGAGCGTCGAGCGCGAAGCCGTAGCTCTTGCGGAGGATCTTGCGGACGGCGCGTGCGAAAGGATCGACGCGGGTTTCGGCCAGGTCGGCGACCTGGATGCACGTCGGGTCGAGACGCCCGGCGGCGCCCATGCAAGAGACGAGGGGGATGCCGCGCTCGCGGCAGGTGGCGATGAGGTGGGCC
This sequence comes from Polyangiaceae bacterium, assembly GCA_027009115.1. Taxonomy (GTDB): domain Bacteria; phylum Myxococcota_A; class Polyangia; order Polyangiales; family Houyiibacteriaceae; genus JALVDI01. Next base: position 1,729 of record JALVDI010000454.1, read on the forward strand.
TTGGCCGTGAGATTGTCGATGGCGTCCACGACGAAGTCGAGGGGCCCGGCGAGCAACTCGTCGCTCACGCTGCGCTCGTAGAAGCGCGGCACCGGATCGATCTCGGCGGTGGGATGCACGCGCCTGAGGCGCTCGGCCATGACCTCGACCTTCACCTTGCCGACGGTTCCCTTCATGGTGTGGAGCTGGCGGTTCGTGTTGGTAATGCAAACCTTGTCGAAGTCCACGAGCCGCAGGTAGCCGACGCCGCTGCGGGCGAGGGCCTCGGCGGCGAAGCTACCCACACCGCCGATGCCAATGACGGCGACGCGGGAGGCCATCAGCCGACCGAGGCCGGGCTCGGTGAACAGGCGCGCCGCGCGGTCGAAGCGGCGGTGGGTCCGGTAGGTGCTCTCGGGCGTCGCGGCGTCGGTCTCAGTGGTCGGAGCAGTGGGGGCGGTGCGGTCCGCAGCCATGGGCAGAGGCATGGGCGAAACGTAGCAGCCTCCCGGCCGCGTGGCGCGGCAGCGCGGTCCTTCGAGCCATCGGCCGCGCGCTCAGGGTTGCAGTGCGGCCTGGACCTCGGCGAGGTGGCGCTCGGCGAGGCGGCGCCAAGGATCGGGGTCCCGGCTCAGGGCGAGGTACTGGCGCCAGCTCGTCCGCGCGCGCCGCAGGTGACGGGGCTGCTCGCTCGGGTCGGCGGCGCGAGCAAGGGCCATGTGCCCGAGCGCCTCGTAGTAGTGGATCTCCGCAGGCGGGTCGAAGAACACACCGGGCGAGCGCAGCACGTCCATGCTCCCACCGTAGATGCTCAGGGCGCGCTGAGCGCTCTTGAGGGCGCCATCGTGCTCGCCGAGCCGGTCGAGGGCGACGGCACGGCCAAAGTAGGCCAGGGCGAGGCTCCGAGCGGGGTCGCCGAAGGGGCTGTGCTCGGCGAGGTGGATGGCCCGCTCGTAGTGACGAACCGCCGCCTCCAGGTCGCCGGCCATCATTCGGACCTCGGCGAGGTTGGCGTGGGTGACGCTGGCCGCCGACGAATCGAGGCTGGCGAGCAGGGCGCGCTCGTACTCTTCGGCGGCGCGGTCGAACTCGCCCACCCGGGTGTGGAGGATCCCGAGCTCGAAGGCCACGCTCTCTGCTTCGAAGTCTGGATCGAGGGTCCGGAGCGCAGCAAAGGTCGCGATGGCCTCCCGGTCCATGCGGACGGGCGGGCCTTCGCGCGCGGGCCGCTCGTACATCGCCAGGATGCGGCCGAGGTGGAAGAGCACCTCGGGGTTGTCCGGTGCGTAGCGACGGGCGAGGCGGAGCCGCTCGATGGCGCCTTCGAGGTAGGCGGCTCGGACGTGGGGCTGCGGGCGAGGGCCTTCGGTCTCCCGGAGGGCCTTGCGGACGAGGCGCCGCGCGTGCTCGATCAGGGTACGGGCGCGACGTTGGCCCGGTGCGCGCAGCTCGCGCCAGAAGTCGGACGTCTGTTCGAGGGGGCGGCTGCGTCCCTGGGCCATCCCCGTCGACGCCGCCACCAGCGCGAGCGCCACAGCCGCGACGTGGTTCCTCACCGCGGCGACCTTTCCTCGGCGCGGGCAGCCGCGTGGGCGGCCCAGGGACCGCTCTGAGCGGCGCCCCAGGCGGCGCGCGCGGCGGCCTCGTCTCCGATGGCTTCGGCAAGAACAGCACGCCGCGCCTGCCGATCCGCCTCGCTCAGCGCCAGGCCGCCGAGCAGGATCTCCAGGCGGCCGCGGGCAGCGACCGACCGCGCCAGCGCGCGCCACTCCGTTCCTTGGGCGTCCTCCCGATAGAGGGCGAGGGCGAGGCCCAGGGAGGCGCGCGGGTCGCGTTGCGCTGTCCGCAGGGCTTCGCGGTAGGCGCGGATCGCGTCGGCGTTGTGTGCCGGGCCCAGGGCGCTCAGCACGTCGCCGTAGAGGGTGTAGAGGGCTCGCCGGCTGTGTCCCTCGCGCATGCGGGCGAGGGCTCGGCGAAGGACTCGTGCGGCGGCCTCGAAGTCGCCGCGGCCCGCCAAGATCTGCGCCGCGCGCCCGGCGTCGAGAGGGTCGTCGAGGGATGCCGGGTCGAGCTCGAGGGCCCGGCGGAGATCGCGGCAGGCGTCCTCGGGGGCGCCGAGCTGTGCGGCGGCGAGGGCGCGGACGACGTAGCCCTCGGCCTGCTCGGGGAGGCGTGCGACCGCGGCATTCGCGGCGGCCATGGCCTCTCGGAAGCGGTGCGCCCGCAGCGCTAGCCGAGCCTGGGCGATGTCTTGTCGCCAGGCGCGCAGACCCGGGTGCCGCACCTCATCCCAGAAGTCGGAGGCAGCCGCCGGCGCGAGGAACGTCGTGGCGCTCGTCACGACGAAGAAGAGTCCGAACGTCATCGCGCGCACGGCCACACCTTAGCAGCGCCCGTAGGGCGATGGGTGGGGCCGGCTGCCAGGAGTCCCCTTCCGCGACCGTGAGGGAGTGACGGTTCGCAACGAGCTTGAAGATCGTCGAGGCGCGCGGCGCCCTCAGGGGAAGGGGCGTCCGGGCGTGCGCGAGGCGCGCGGAGCTCCGAACGGATCCGTCATCCACGGGCCCGAGCGACCAGGCCGAAGAGGGCCCGGGCATTCGCCTCGGTCCGCTCACCGACCAGCTCGCTCGTTTCGCCGCGCAGCGCCGCCAAGGCTTCGACGACGAGAGGGAGCAGGGAGGGCTCGTTGCGCTCCGCGAAGGCGCCGTCCGGCGGCGCCGAGGGGCTGTCGGTCTCGACCAGCAGCCGTTCGAGGGGCACGGCGGTCGCGGCGGCGCGGGCCTTCAGGGCGCGGGGGCGCGTGACCAGGCCGCCGAAGCTCAGGTGCAGTCCGAGGGCGAGGTAGCGGCGGGCCACCTCGGGAGCCCCGCTGAAGCCGTGGACCATGCCCCGGAGCGGGGCGTGGCGTTCGAGGATCGCCAGGGCGGCGCCGTGTCGGCCGACCACGTGCAGAACCACGGGGAGCGAGCGGGCGGCGGCCGCCCGCAGGTGCGCTTCGAAGACTGCGCGCTGCCGCTCGGCCGGGACATCCACCCGTGCGTCGAGGCCCGTCTCGCCGACGCCGACGGCGCCCGGGTCCGCTCGTAGGGCCGCCTCGATGGCGGCCGGATCGCGCTCGTCCTCTTGCAGCCATTGGGGATGCACGCCGACGCAGTAGGGGAAACCCAGCCGGCGCGCGCGCTCCCAGCTCGCTTCGTCGACGCCCGGTACGACGACGCCTCGCACACCCCGGGCCTGCGCGCGCTCCAAGACCGCGTCCCGGTCGGCGTCGAACTCGGGGAAGTCCAGGTGCGCGTGGGCATCGAACATCAGGCGTCGGCGCGCGGGGCGGGCGTCTCGGTGGGTTCCTTCGGCGTCGATTGTCGCCGGTGCGTATCGAGGATGGGCTGCAACTCCCGGGTGATGGAACGCAGGAGCTGCTGCTTTTCGTGGAACGGGAGGAACGCCGCCTTGAAGCCGTTGATGAGCATCTTGGCGATGTCCTCGACCTCCATGCCCATCTGCGTGTGGCAGAGCCACAGCTCTTTGGAGACGGTCGTGTCGGTCACCAGCCGGTTGTCGGTGTTGATCGTCACCCGGAGCCCGAGGTTGTGGTAAAGGCGCAGCGGGTGGCTGGCGAGGTCTTTGACGGCGCCGGTCTGGACGTTCGACGACGGGCAGCACTCCAGGGCGATGCGGTGATCGTTGACGTAGTGCAGCAGGTCGCCGTCTTCGCGGAGGCGGCAGCCGTGGCCGATGCGGTGCGCGCCGCAGACGTGGATGGCCTGGTGGATGGACTCGGGGCCGTACGCTTCGCCGGCGTGGATGGTCACCGAGAGGTTGTTGTCGCGGACGAGCTGGAAGGCATCGAGGTGGTTCTTGGCCGGGTGGTCGTACTCGGCTCCAGCCAAGTCGAAGGCGACGACGCCGCGGTTCTTGTAGGCAACGGCGAGCTGAGCCATCTCATAGGAGGCGTCCGGCGAGATGTTGCGGATGCCACAAACGATGACCTCCGAGCGGATGCCGTGATCCTTGTGGGCGTCGCGCAGGCCTGCCAGCACCGCCTCGACCACCTGAGTCAGGCGCAGCCCCTGTCGGGTGTGGAGCATCGGCGAGTAGCGCACCTCCATGTAGCGGACGTTCTCTGCGGCAGCGTCCTCCGCAAGCTCGTACGCGGTCCGGTGCAGGGCTTCTTCGGTCTGCATGACCAGGAGCGTCGTATCGAACGCCTTGAGGTACTCGACGAGGGAGCCCGTGTTCTCGCCCAGGTGCATCGCCGCCCGGAGCCCTTCGGGCGTGTCCGCGGGCAGCTTGACGCCGTACTTGTCGGCGAGCTCGAGGATCGTGGCGAGGCGAAGGGAGCCGTCCAGGTGGACGTGGAGATCGGTCTTCGGGAGCTGCTGAAAGAAGCTGATGGGTAGCGCCATCTACGCACGGTAGTGCCTGTTCCGGGGGTTGGGCAAGCGGCCGCATGGGCTCCGCGGCCCTTGCGCCACCGCTCCGTCGTGGCCACAGTCGCAGCCATGGCCTTCCCTCGCATCGCCTACGGCACCCCGCGGAAGCTGCCGCGGGCGCGCGACCTCGTGGGGCGGGTCGTGGTGCTGGACGTCGCCTTCGCGTCGAAGGCGGGAGGGGCCAGTTTCGACAAGACGACGCTCCCCTTCATCGAGGGGCTGGGCAACCGGCTGGCCATGTGGATCGACCACCACGACCACGAGGAGCACGTCCGTTACGCCGACGATCCGCGTTTCGTGCTCCGGACGAAGGCGCAGCACGGGGCCTGCCCCGAACTGGTGACACCGGAGCGGGTGGCTTGGGCCGGCGCCGTGGACACCGTCTGCTGCCACGTGGACTTCGACGGACTCTGCTCGGCGGCGAAGTGGATCCGCGGCGGGGTCGAGCCCTATCCGGGCGCCGACGACGACGCCCGCGCCATCGACACGCGCATGGGCACACCGTCCGAGCGGGCGGAGTGGCTCGATCGTGCATTGCGGGCGCGGCCCCGGGACGACGGCCTCAAGGGGCTGATGATCCGCTTTCTCGCCGAGGGCGCCAAGGACGCCGAGCTCTTCAAGAGCTTCGTGGCCGCGGCCAAACCCCTGGAGGCCATGGAGCGAGAGAGCCACCGGCTTGCAGCCCGCTACGAGATCCGAGGCGACGTCGCGGTTTGCGACGCCCGGGTGCGTGGCGGTGCCTACGACAAGACGAAGCTTCTCTTGCTCGGCCAAGAGCTGGCGCCAATCTCGCTCGTCCACGACGAGACCACGGTGACCGTGGCGGCGCGCTTCGACAGCGGCATCGATCTGGTGCGCCTGCTGGGGCTCGACGGCGGCATGCCGACACGGGTCTCCGTCGCCGCCAAGAAGCTGCCCAAGGTCCTCGACCAGCTCGGCGTCTCCTGAAACTCAGGAGGCCTTCACTCCCCGGGATCGAGGTCGTCGAGGGTGAGCAGATAGAGCTCGAGAGCGTCGAGCTCGGCCTCGCTCAGGTCGCTGGTGAGGCCGTGGCGATCGCCGGCGTTGCGCGTCGTCAGGACCTCGCGCAGCGTCGCCGCCGAGCCGTCGTGAAGGTAGGGCGCGCTCCGCCACAGCCCTCGGAGGGTGGGCGTGTCGAAGCCATCCAGAGGTCCGCCGCGCCGTCCACCGGAGCCGGGGCCGGCGGTGCCTACGTCGTGGCGCAGGTCCAGGGCGCTGTCGGTGAAGCGGACGCCCTGATGGCAGCTGGGGCAGCCGGCCGCTTCGAAGACCCGCCGGCCCTCCGCGCGCTGGGCCGCGAAGGCTGAGGTCTCGCGCCGTCGGGGGCTGACGCCGAAGCTCGCCAGCGACGCGACGTAGGCCGCGAGCGCATCCAGCTCCGGGGAGCGCCCGGCCTTGGGGGCCCCGAGAGGATCTTCCGTGGCGCGCCAGTCGTCGTCGCTGAGGAAACCCGTGCCGCCCTGGCCGCCCCGGATGTCGTTCTCGAAATCCTGGATCTCGTCGAAGTTGCCCGTCCAGTGGACCGGGCCGTGGGCCGTCCCTCCGCGTCCCCGCAGGGGGATCGTGTTGCGCAGGCCTTCGCCGCGCTGGGTGAAGTCCCACACGAGGTTGTCGCCCTCTCCGTCGAGGTGGCAGCTCGCGCAGCTCAGGTAGCTGGTGCGGCTCATCCGCGGGTCGGCGCTCGTGTTGAAGATCTGCTTGCCGCGCAACACCTCGGGAGCGAGAGGCTCGGCGCCCACGGTGGGGTAGGTCGCGACGAGGGGTGGGCGCACCGAGAGGTCGGAGACGTCGTAGATGCGCAGCTCCCGGGAGAGCTCCGCGAAGACCAGCAGCCGCCCGTCGCGGTCCACGGCCAGGCCCCGGGGGGCGACGCCGACGTCGGCGACGGATCCGATGACCTCGAACGTGAACGCGGAGAGCGCGATGACGCGTTGGGCGCCCATCATCGCGACGTAGACGCGCTCACCGAGGGAGGTGGTCGCGACCGCCGAGGCGAAGTCGAGGTCGTCGAAGGCGAGCCGGTAGCTCTCCTCGTAGCGGCCGGTGTCGGTCGTGGGCAGGGCCTCCAGCAGCACGGCCCGGGCAGTGGTCTGGCTCGTGAGCGGCTCACCGGTGCGGAACATGCCCGTGACCACGTTCGCCTTGAGCGCTCCGACGAGCACACGCTCCCCGTCGGGGGTGAGGGCGATGGCGTCGAGGAAGCTCGGCACCCCGCTGTTGTCCGTGTCGCTGTCGAGGCCTTCTTGCCGCGGGAGCAGCACCTCGCGCCGTACCGACAGTCGTCCGTCGTCGCTCAGGGCCCCTTCGACGAGGGTGGCTCCGGTCTCGTTGGCGCGCCATCGCGAGAGGAGCACGCGGCCGTCACCGCCGACAGTGATCCCCCGCGGGTCGGGTCCGACGTCCACGAGGTCGGTGATCCTGCCGCTCTCGACGATGGCGACCCTGCCGGCATCCTGGAGCGTGACCAAGAAGCGGCCAGGGCTTCGCGGATCGCCGGCGACGCCGAAGGGGCGGCTGCCCGCCGGCAGCGCGACGCGGGTGGGGGGCGCCGTGTCCACGGCCGCGTCGAAGAGCCACACCTGGTCGTCGCCTTCGCAGCTCACTGCGACGGCGTCCCCGGAGCGCGCGAGGGTGCGCGGGCGGTCGCAGGCGCCGAGGTCGGTTCGAGCGCCGCTCACGAGGTCGAGGACGGCGACGGTGTCGGCGTCGGCATTCGCGACCCACGCACGGTGCCCTGCCTCGTCGTAGAGCAAAGGGCTGCTGCTCGACGGGCGCAGCGTCGCCGGCCTGGGGACCACCTGCAGTGCCCGAGAAGCATCCCGGCCACCGACGGAGACGGACACGAGGAAGCTTCCGGGGTACGTCCAGCGATGGCAGGCGCGCCCGACGGCGACCGTGTCCTGCGCT
>JALVDI010000455.1 GCA_027009115.1 Polyangiaceae bacterium
GCTGCTTCTGCCGATGTTCGAGGCCGACGAACGCTTCGAGGTGCGCAGCGCGCCCGGCGTCGGGACGACCTACCTCGGGTTTCACACGGAGGCGCTGCCCCTCGAGGTGCGTCGCGCCATCGCCGCAGCGATCGATCGCCAAGGGCTGATCGCCGCGAAGCTCAGCGGCCGCGCGAGTCGGACCGAGAGCTGGATCCCGTCGGGGCATTGGGCCGAAATCACCTTGCCGCCGCGCCGCTTCGATCCCGCCGCCGCTCGCCGGTTCCTCGACGCGGCCGGTTGGGTCGCCGGCGCCGATGGGGTCCGCGGGCACCTCGTGCTGCGGGTGAGCTCGGACCGCTTCCGCGTCTCGGTCGCGCGGGCCATCGCAGCGATGCTGAGGGACGTCGGCCTCGATGTCGTCGTCAGGCCCAGCGACACGGCGACCTTGCTCGCAGACCTGGACGCCGGCCGCTTCGATCTCTGCCTCCTCCAGGTCCCGGAGGTGTTCGAGCCGCACGTGCTGAGCTGGTTCTTTTCCAGCGAGCACATCCCCGGCGAGGGGCGGCGTGGCGCCAACCGCTGGCGGCTGTCCGACCCGCAGCTCGACGCCGCTCTGGAGCGTGGTCGGCGGAGCTTCGAACGGGCCGAGCGCAGGGCCGCGTATGCGACGGTCCAGCGCAGGCTCTACGAGACGCTCCCCGTATTTCCGCTCTGGCAAGAGGACAGCGTGGCCGTCGTCCGGCGGGGGGTGCCCCTGGATGTGCCCCGAGATGGACGCCTGGGGACCCTCGCGCGCTGACGCCGTCTGTTGTAGCCGCTACGGCCGCTTCGGGGGCTTGTGCCCGGTGCCCCCTTGGCCTTATATCCGGCACCCACCCGACATCCGAGGGGCCGCATGTGGCGCCCCATGAAAGGAGCAGCTCATGATATTCGAGGTCGAAGCCCTTCCGTATTCCAAAGACGCCCTCGCGCCGGCAATCAGCGAGGAGACCCTCAACTACCACTACGACAAGCACCACCAGGGGTACATGAAGAAGCTGAAGGCGGCCATCGAGGGTACGCCCACCGCCGACAAGGACCTCGAAGAGATCATCCGAACCTCGGAAGGCGGCGTGTTCAACAACGCCGCACAGGTCTTCAACCACACCTTCTTCTGGAAGAGCATGAAGCCCGGCGGGGGTGGCGCCCCCACCGGCGACATCGCCGACGCGATCAACCGCGACTTCGGCTCCTTCGACAAGTTCAAGGAGGAGTGGGTCCAGAAGGCGAGCTCGCAGTTCGGCTCGGGCTGGGGTTGGCTGGTGCAGGACGAGGGCAAGCTCTCGATCGTCACCACGAGCAACGCCGGCACGCCGCTGACGACCCACGCCAAGCCCATCCTGACCATCGATGTGTGGGAGCACGCCTACTACATCGACTACCGCAACGACCGGGGCGGGTTCATCAAGGTCTGGCTCGACAAGCTGGTCAACTGGGACTTCGCCAACGCGAACCTCGGCTGAAGCCGAGCCTGGTCCGTCGACGCCCGGTTGCACTCGCGACGGGGCGTCGACGCGTTCGTCGTCTGGAGCGGCCTCCGGTCTGCTAGGTTGCGCGCCGTGATCCTCAGGGACCCCGTTCATGGCCTGGTGGCCTTCGAGGGCGACGACGAGAAGCTCGTCGCGGCGCTGCTGGCGACCCGCGAGGTTCAGCGGCTGAGACGTGTCCGACAGCTCGGGCTCACCTCCCTGGTCTTCCCAGGTGCGGAGCACTCGCGTTTCGCCCACGCGATCGGCACCGCCTACGTCATGCAGAAGCTCCAGCGCCGTATCCGCGAGGTGCACGGGGAGCTGCCGCCGGACCAGCGGCTAGACCGGGACGCGGCCCGGGAGGCGCTCGCCGCGGCGCTCCTGCACGATCTTGGGCACGGTCCGTTCAGCCACCTCTACGAGGGCGTGCAGCCCTCGGGGCGCCATCACGAGGCCTGGACGGCCGACGCGATCCGCGACGACACCACGGAGGTGCACCAGGCCCTCGAGGGGCTCTCGCGGGGCATGGCCGCCCGGGTGGCCGACCTGCTCGAGGGACGACATCGCCTGCGCTACCTCGCCCGCGCCGTGAGCGGAATGCTCGATGTCGACCGCGCGGACTATCTTCTGCGCGACAGCCACATGACGGGAGTGCGTTACGGCCTCTACGACCTCGAGTGGCTCCTGCGTGCCTTTACCTTCGGCTGGATCGCGACCGAGGAGGGGGGGGAGCACGTGTTGGCCGTGGAAGGCCGCAAGGGTCTGCCGCCCTTCGAGAGCTTCTTCCTCGCGCGGCACTTCATGTACCAGCAGGTCTATCACCACAAAGCCACCCGGGCGGCGGAGGCCCTCATCCGCGGCCTCT
>JALVDI010000456.1 GCA_027009115.1 Polyangiaceae bacterium
GCCCCGAGATTTGCCAATCCACCCACCACTGCCACCGCGGCCGGGAGCGGCGTGTCTTCTTTCGCCACGAGCAGTCCGCGATGCCGGTGACGGCGCGAAGAATCGCCGCGAGCGACCCCAAGCTCTTGCGGCGGGGGCCGAGAAGTGTGCGCGTCCAGGTCCTCCGTCAAGGGCAGAGGGCCATACCGGAGAGTGAGCGCCCGGTCGTCCTCAGCCTCCGTACCCGGATGGATCGTGACGCGACCCCGCCCCCGATCCACTCCTGGACCACGCCGAGTCCACGAACCCATCGACGACGATGGCGACGCGCCGCCGCGGTTGCGGTCGGCCAGCTCCGCCATCCTGGTCGCGTCTGCCGCGCCCAGCCATGGCGTCACGATCGGCGCGTCACGGTCGGCGCTCCCCGATCCTCACTCACGGGGGGCTCGATCCTCTCGACGGCTGCGCTGCGCGCTCACCGCGGCTGCACCGGGCGCCCCGGGCCGAGGGTCGTCAACCTTCGCAGCATGGCCGCCGACGGTCGACGCCCCGGCCGCGCGATCCTGCGGGTGCCGGTGCACTGCCGCGTGTGGAGGCGCCCGTCCTCGTCACGCCGCGCGAACACGACCCATTGCTCGCCGACGCGCAGGGTGCGAAGACCGCAGCTCGTGTCGCCGGTGTCCACCTCCAGCCGCCGCGGCAGCTCTCCCTTGAAGACCTCCAGGACCTTGAAGGTGGCCGAGGTCACGAAGTGGGGCGCGCGCGGGAGCCCGTGACGGACCTCGAGCACCCGGCCTCGGAAGGCCACGTCCGCACGCCTCAGCGCTGCGGGACCTGGACGCGGTCCACGGCATCGGCACGCGAGCGCGGCGGTCGGCGGGGCGACGACGACGAGCAGCAGAGCTACGAGAGTGATCCCACGACGCATCCTCCCAAGGTACGCCCCGCCGCGCCCAGACTTCCTCGGGTCTTGCGGATGCGCCGACGCTGCGTTCTGCGGCGCTCGTCCTCGGCTTGGCCCGGCTCCCTGGCCCCTGCTACCCTGCCCGTCATGCGATGGTTGCTTCTGGTTGGCTTGTGCGCGTGGGGCTGCGGTGACGACGATGGGCGAATGGAGCGCGACGCGCGGGTGACCCCGGACGCAAGCCGGGTCGACGCCGGGGGCGGCACCGACGCCGGGGGCGGCACCGACGCCGGGGGCGGCACCGGCAACATGTGCCCGCCCGGCGACTGCGACCTGCTGGGAGAGGACTGCCCCGCCGGCCAGGCCTGCTACATGGCCGCGCCCGGACCGGACGAGCCCCTCGTCCCCACCTGCATGACCGCCGGCACCGCCGGAGACGGCGACCCCTGCCCCACCGGCGCCGAGTGCCGTGAAGGGCACGTCTGCGTCGGCGACCCTCCCGTCTGCCGCCCCGTCTGCTGCGGCGGGTCCGAAGCGAGTTGCGCACCGGGGGCACGCTGCCGGGGGCTGAGCAACGTGGAGGGAGTCGGCTTCTGCTCCATCCCGGCGGGTTGCGACATCTTCGCGCAGACCGGCTGCGCCGAAGGTCAGGGCTGCTACCCGACGGGGGACGGCACGACGGATTGCCTCACCCCCACCGGCGTCAACGCAGGCCAGGGCGAGGCCTGCCCGTTCCTCAACGACTGTGCGCCGGGGCTGCTGTGCCTGGGCGACCCAAGCATTTGCGCTACCGCCTGCAACCCGATGGACTCGACGAGCACCTGCCCGGCGGGGACGAGGTGCGCCGGCGTGATGGGCTTCCCGCCGACACTGGGGGGCTGCGTCCCCGAGAGCGGGTGAGCGCCGGGAGCCCCCCAACGGCCCGACGACGGTGACTCGAACCCTCACCTTCTGCTGTGCCCTCGTCCTCGCCGCGTGCGGGGACGACGACGGCTCGCGGGACGCGGGCCCCGACGCCGCGCGCGCGGACGCCACAGTCGTCGACGGCGGACCTATCAGCGACGCCGCGGGAACGGACGCCCGGGTCGATGCCACGGACGCCGCCGGCCCGCTGAGCTGCGAGGGCCCCTGCGATCCTGTGGCCGTCGTCGGGACATGCGACGCCGGGTTCTGCGTCCTCGCGGGGAGCGAGCCGAGCTGTGTCAGCACGGGAGGCGGCCAGGCCGAAGGCGAGCCGTGCGACGCCGTGGACCCCTGCGCGCCTGGCCTCGCGTGTTTCCTCAAGCGCGAAGGCGGAACCTGCGGGCGTGTGTGCTGCCCCACCGCCAGCGACGGATGCCGTGTGGACGAGCACTGCGGCGGCCCGGGGGTCCTCTTCGACGGGACGAGGACCACGTTTCGACAGTGCCTGCCTCCGCGCCGCTGCAATGTCCTCGGCGACGCCTGCGAGCCGATGGAAGCCTGCTACATCGTCGACCCGGACGGGGGCACCGACTGCCGGGCCGCTGGGACCGCGCCGGTGGGCGCGCCCTGCGAGCGCCCCAACGACTGCGCACCGGGACTGGCCTGCACGGGGCTGTTCGAACGCACGTGCGTGCGCGTCTGCTCCCTCACCGCGTCCGCCGCCTGCCCACCCGACGAGGGCACCTGCGTCGCCTACGCCCAGTCTCCCGAAGGCACGGGGCTGTGCACGCCCGGGAGCACGCGGCGGTAGACCCGCCCTCAGAACAGGTCGAACTCGTCCAGGGAGTCTTCGTTGTCCGCACCGAAGAGGTCGAACTCCTCTTCGAGGGGGTCTTCGTCGTCCCCGCCGAAGAGCTCGAAGTCCGCCAGGGCGACGTCCGCCTCCCCTGCGTCGACGAACTGGAGGTCTGGGTCGCCTCGGAACTGAGAAACGGGCGCGGGTGAGGGGACGGCCGCGGGCGGAGGCGCGACCCGAGGGACCAACCCGATCGCCAGGGGATCGAGCAGTGGCCGCTCGACCACGAAGGCGCGGCGCGGCGTACGGACGCTCGGGGTCGCCGGCAACGCATAGGTGCTCGCCGGGGATTTGAGCGCCGGGTCGTTGCATCCCCCGGCGCGCGCGGAAGCCCAGCTCCACACCGGCTCCCAATGTTCGGCCGGCACCGGGTGGGCCAAGGGCAACACGAGGCGGAACCTCGGCCGCTCCGGGGTGTACGACCAGGTGCTGTGGACGATGTGGAAGACCTCGCTCCAGCGGTCGCTCGCTTCGTCGATGCTCGCCCCCTCGTCGTAGTCGAGCACCACGCACGACAGATGCACCACATGGTCTGCGCCGCGGCGCGCCCCGGGGGGATAGAGGGTCGGCGACCAGATCCGCAGCTCCGTCTTGCTCCGCGCCTTGGCCCGGCGACGCATTTTCTCGTAGGCCTGCTCCGCTCCGGCTCGTCCCGCGCGGGCGTAGGCGCGGCGGAGCACACTCGCGTGCCGGCCGCCGCGCGCCTCGCCGTCGAGAAGGGCTCGCCAGGCGCGCTCCAAGCGGGCGAGCTCTCGGTCGACCCGGGCTTGGAGCTTGGGCCGCACGGCGAAGCGCGTGAGGCCCCGGGCGAGCTCTTCGAGGGAGAGCACGTCGCGACTCGGCGTCACGTCGAAGACCCGCTTGAAGGTCGCAATCGCAAATCGCAGCTCGCCCACGACGCGATTGTAGAGGTTGGCGCCTTCGACGGCGCATCGTTGGGCTGTCCTGCCGGAGTCGATCCGTAGACTGGGCGAAACTGCTGGCGCATCCGCGAGGCGAGGGAATGCCGAGCATTGTCGAGGGGCGAAGATGGCCGCAGAGGGCGTGCGCAGGCGGAACGGCGACGAGGGGTTTGGAGATGTGGTCTAAGCTGCCGCCGTGAAACCCCTTCTCATCGTCAAGGTCGGCCAGACCCTGGACGCGATCGCCCGCGAACGCGGGGACTTCGAGACCTGGTTCGTCGACGGCCTCGGGGTCGATCCGGCACAGGTACGGGTCGCCGATGTGCGCCGCGGCGATGCGCTCCCCAACCCCACACGACTCGGCGCCGTCCTGGTGACCGGGTCCGCCGCCATGGTGACCGACCGTGCCCCGTGGAGCGTGCGCACCGCCAGCTGGCTGCAGGGAGCCCTCGCCGTCGAGTTGCCGCTGCTGGGCGTCTGCTACGGCCACCAGCTCCTCGCGGACGCCCTCGGAGGCCTGGTCGGACCCAACCCCCGAGGCCGGGAGATCGGCACCGTCGAAGTGCGGCGCGCACCGGCCGCCGGCAAGGATCCGCTGCTGAGCGTCCTGCCCGAACGGTTCCAGGTCCAGAACACCCACGTCGAGGCGGTGCTGCGCCTCCCCGCCGGCGCCGTTCGGCTCGCCGCCTCCGACCAAGACGAGAACCACGCCTTCCGGGTCGGAGAGCGTGCTTGGTGCGTCCAGTTCCACCCGGAGATGGACGCCGCGATCATCCGCCGCTACATCCAGGCCCGCGCCGACGCTCTGCGCGCGGAAGGGCTGGACCCGGACGCCCTTTCCCGAAGCGCCCAGGACACGCCCCACGGCCGGACGTTGCTCCGCCGCTTCGCGAGCCTCGCCGGCTACGGCCCCTGAACCGATGCTGCTTGACGCCGTCCAGGGGCACGGCGACAAGAACACCATGGACGGTTCGTCGCCGACGCAATCACCGGGCTCGGAGGACTCGCCAGAATCGATGGAGTCCGAGGAATCGCTCGCGCGACCGGAGCTCTACATCAACCGCGAGCTCTCCTGGCTCGAGTTCAACCAGCGGGTCCTCGACGAGGCACGGGATCCGACCGTCCCACTCCTCGAGCGTCTGAAGTTCCTCACCATCGCCCAGTCGAACCTTGACGAGTTCTTCATGGTCCGGGTTGCCGGGCTCCTCGAGCAGCGCCTCGAAGGGGTTCGCGAGCTTCCCGCCGACGGCATGACCCCTGCCCAACAGCTCGACGCCATCTCCAAGCGAGTCGAGCGAATGGTCGACGAGATCAGCGAGACCTTCCTCAGTCAGCTCTTGCCGCTGCTCGAAGCCGAAGGAGTGACGATCTGCAAACCGGCGTCGCTCCCGGCGCCCGAGCGCCGGCGCCTCAAGCGGCTCTTCGTCGACCAGATCTTCCCGATTCTCACGCCCCTGGCGATCGACCCTGGCCACCCGTTTCCGCACGTCCCCAACAAACGGCTGCACCTCATCGTGATGCTCTCCGGCGAAGAAGAGGGCGAGCCGGCCTTCGCCGTCGTCCAGATCCCCGCCGTCCTGCCGCGCTTGCTGCCGGTCAACCGGGAGAACGCGGGCGCCAGCTACGTGCTGCTCGACGACGTCATCGCGGAAAACGCCGCAGAGCTCTTCCGCGGCTTCAAGCGCCGCGGCGCGTGGCCGTTCCGGGTCATTCGAAACTACGACCTCTCCATCGACGAGGAGGAGGCCGAAGATCTCCTCGAAACGATCGGCGAAGAAGTGCGCCGACGGGACCGCGGCAACGCCGTGACGCTGGAGGTCAGCTCCTCCTGTGCGCCGGAGGCCGTAGCGATGCTGCAGCAGGCGCTCAACGTCGACTCCCAGTTCGTCCTGCACGTCGACGCGCCGCTCTCCCTGTCGGACCTCGGCGACCTCGTGCAGACCCTCGGCGACCGAGCGGATCTCCGCGACACCGAGTTTCGGCCCCGCGCCTCTCCCGCCTTCGCCGGTGACGACAACATCTTCGACGTGGTGCGGGAACGCGACGTCCTGCTGCACCACCCCTACGAGAGCTTCGACCCGGTGGTCGACCTGCTCGAGGCCGCCGCCACGGATCCGAACGTGCTGGCGATCAAGCAGACCCTGTACCGCACGAGCGGCGACAGCCCCGTGGTCAAGGCCCTGATGCGAGCAGCGGAGGCCGGGAAACAAGTCGCCGCGCTGGTCGAGATCAAGGCGCGCTTCGACGAAGAGAACAACATCCTCTGGGCACGCCGCCTCGAGGAGGCCGGCGTACACGTCGTCTATGGGCTGGTGGGTCTGAAGACCCACTGCAAGGTCCTGCTGGTGGTGCGCCGCGAGGGCGGCCTCCTGCGTCGTTATGTCCACCTGGGCACCGGCAACTACAACCCCAAGACGGCGAAGCTCTACACCGACATCAGCCTCTTCACCTCACGGCCCCCCTTCGGCGAGGACGCCACAGGGCTGTTCAACCTCTTGACTTCCTGCACGCCGCCGCGCGAGTGGCGCAAGTTCATCACGGCGCCGCTGGGTCTACACGAGACCGTGCTCGGGATGATCGAACGCGAGGCAGCGTACGCACGCGCAGGCAAGCCCGCGCGGATCATCGGCAAGATGAACTCGCTCCAAGACCCGGACGTCATCCGCGCGCTCTACCGAGCCTCGCGGGCCGGCGTGAGGATCGACCTCATCGTTCGAGGCATCTGCTGCCTCCGGCCAGGCCTCGAAGGCATCAGCGAGAACATCCGCGTGCGGAGCATCGTCGACCGCTTCCTCGAGCACCATCGCCTGTTCTATTTCGAGTCCGGCGGCCGCCAGCTCCTGTTCGGTTCGAGCGCCGACTGGATGCCCCGCAACTTCCACCGGCGCGTCGAGGTGATGTTCCCCATCGAGGACGACACGATCCGCCGCCGGGTCGTCGACCAGATCCTGGGCATCGCGCTCCAGGACAACGTCAAGGCGAGCGAGCTCCAGGCCGACGGGAGCTACGTGCGTGTGCCGACACCGGAGGACCCGGCCCTCCGGGTCCGCAGCCAGCAGCGCTTCCTCGACCTGGCCGAAGCCGCGGAACGCGCGGCGCTGGCCCGAGCCCGCGCGGAGCGGCCCTTCATCGTCCGGCCCGTCCGCAACCGCCCCACGAAGGTCAAGGTGAACGCCCCCACGGAGCCCATCGCCCCCGACGAGACGGATGAAGAGCCCAAGGACGGCGAGCTGGCGAACTGACGGCCACCTGTCCAGAAAGTGGGCGAGCACAAGCGGGGCGCGACCGAGACAATTCATCTGTTCTTACGCCAAGTTAGGCGTATTGCCGAACAGACAGCGCGTCATCGTGGCGCGCTCAAAGAACAGCACCCACGGCAAATTCCCCTCAGATGGCCTTAGAATGGGATGGTGCGCCAATTGCTCTGGTCCGGATCGATGCGCCCTCTGCTCGTAGGCTTGCTCCTGTGCCTCGCGCTCGCTTGCGAGGCCTCGCGACCGCCGCTGGCCGTCGGCGACGAAGTCGGGGCCGCCGAGGCGCAGCTAAGCGCGGCGGAGCGCCGAACGCGCGCGGGGCAGATCCGCGACGCCGCCGCGGCCAACGGAATCACCCAAGGGTGGCTGCTCGCCGGCATCGCCGACGCCGAGACGGGCATGTCCCATTGCTGGAGCGAGCTGACCTGGGCGTGCCAAGGGCCGAGCTCCCCGGACTGCGGCGGCGGGCCCGTCGTCGCCGGCGCGGGCGACGGCCCCTGCTCCCTCAGGCAAGGCGGCCTCGGGATGTTCCAGTTCGACGCCGGGACCTTCGAGGACACGCTGCGACGAGAGGGGGAACGCATCCTCACCATCGCCGGCAATGTCGCGGCGGCCGTGGACTTCACCGTTTCCATGGTGATCCGCTCGGCCTACGTGCCGGGAGTGGACACCCGCGAACAGGCCATCGCCTGGATGAACGGCGTGCGCATCGGCAACAGCCGCTGGGACCCCTGGATTCGTACGGTCACCCACTACTACAACGGCTGCGCGCCGAGCTACTCGTGCTGGTCGTCGCGCTACGCCCACTACCGCGACAACACCGTCGGGGTGTACGAGGAGATGGGCGCCGGCTTCTGGGACGTCGGCCCTGGGGCCGGCTTCGCGGCCGAGTACGTGTCCCAGAGCTTCCCGTTGGCCAGCGAGCCCTTCGTGCTCGCGCCGGGGGCGACCTCCGCCGGCAGCATCGAGATGCGCAACACGGGCACGGAACCGTGGACCCCCGGCATGACCTTCCTGGGCACGACCGAGCCCAGAGACGTCGCCAGCCCCCTGGCGGGACCGGACTGGGTGAGCCCCAGCCGCCCAGCCACCGTCGACCGCACGGTCGCACCGGGCGAGACGGGCCGCTTCTCGTTCACCGTACAAGCCCCCGACGCCCCCGGCGAGTACACCCAGTTCTTCAACCTGGTGCAAGAGGACGTCGCCTGGTTCTCCAGTCCAGGGGACCGGCAGCTGGAGGTGCGCGTGCAGGTGATGAGCGCCTGCCCGGCCGGCCTCGGCCCCGACTGGGTGTGCACGGGGTCCGATCGGGAGCGCTGCAACGGCGGCAGCGTCGAGAGACAAGCCTGCCCGGGGGGCTGCGCAGCCGGCTCGTGCCTGAGCGCGCCGGACGACGTAGACGGGGACGGGCACAACGCGAGCGTGGACTGCGACGACAGCGACCCGTCCGTTTACCCCGGTGCGCCCGATCCCTGCGGCGATGGGATCGATGCAAACTGCGACGGTCGGGACACCTGCGGCGGCGACGACGCCGGCGTCGTGCCACGGGACGGCGGGTTCCCGCCCTTCGACGGAGGGTACGCCCCGGACTCGGGGGCGCCCGCCGAAGGGCCCGAGGTTCGATCGGCGGTCGGCGGATGCAGCGCGGGACCGAACGACGCGCCGGGGCTGACCGGGCTGCTGGTGGGCCTGTGGCTCTGGGTCAGACGCCGCGGCGCGTGAGCAGATAGAGCGCGAAGGTGCCGAGCCAGTGGGCGCCGGCGTAGTGCGCGCCGTCGACGGCCGCCAGCCCGCGCTCGATGTGGCGGTCACGGACCCGACGCAGCTCGCCACGTCGCGGGTCGTCCGCAGGCAGCGCCGAGAGCAAACCGTCGAGCATCCAGGCGCGGCTCAGGGTCAGCCCATCGAGATGCGCCAGGCGGCCGTCGGCCCGATCGCTCACGCAAGGGACGGGGAACGAGTCGCCGCCTGCGGGGATCGGAAGCGTGCGATCGAGCCAGCTCGAAAGCTCGGGCGGGGAGAGCACCCGCCGCATGAGGTCCGCAGCGCCGAGGGAAGGGGAGAGGAAGTCTTCCCCGCTCGGTTCGAGGTGCACCGGGTAGTCCCGGTCGCGGCCGAAAAAGTCGCGCGCGCGGGCCTCCAGAAGCGCCACCAACGAAGAACGACCGACCCCCCTGGCCCAATCGAGGGCGAGGCCGAGGGCAAACGCAGTCTGCGAGTGGGTCCCGGAGCGAACGGGGTGCGTGAGCTTCGGC
>JALVDI010000457.1 GCA_027009115.1 Polyangiaceae bacterium
GCTTTTGGGCGTCGTCATGGGCCTCTACATGCGCTTCGTGGGCCAGGAGCTGATGCTCTTCATCGCTGGCGTCGTCTACCTGGGGAGCTTCCTCGCCCAACACGCACACCTGGACACGGTCCTCGTCTTCCTGGTCGCGGGCTTCGTGGTGTCGAACTACTCCAAGAAGGGCGACACCCTGATCCACGCCGTGGAGCGGTTGTCGCTCCCCGTCTACGTCGTCTTCTTCACCCTCGCCGGCGCCAAGCTTCACCTTCACGAGGTCATCCACCTCTTCGTGTTCGCGCTCGCGCTCGTGCTGGCGCGCGTCGCGGGGATGTACCTCGGGGTTCGGCTGGGGAGCGTGCTCGGGCGCGCCGACGAAGGCACCAGGCGTTTCGGTTGGATGGGCTTCGTCTCACAGGCTGGCGTCGCCATCACGCTGGCGGGCTTCGTGAAGGAGCGCTTCGGCGAACCGGGCGTCGCCTTGAGCAACCTCCTCATCGCTGGCGTTGCGATCAACGAGATCCTCGGCCCCGTGCTCCTGAAGGTCGGCCTTGGCCTCGCCCGCGAGACCCGCGCCGCCGCGACGGAACCGGCAGAGGGTGCACAGGACGCGACGCCGAGCGCGCCGGCGGAAGTCGAGCCCTGGCCGGAGCCGGTTCTCGAGGTCGACTGGGGGCAGCTCCCGCCCAGCGCCGGAGACGAGCTGCGGGCGCACCTACGAGAGCTCGAGCACGACCTCAAGGAGTTGGTCCGGCAGTTTGCCGATGGCCCCATCAAGGACTTTGAAACCGACGCCGAGGAGTACTTTCGTGACCTTCGGCGGGAGTTCTTGCGACAGCACCGGCGGCTGCTGGTTACCGCGCGCGCCACGCGCTCGGAGGACCCGGAGCGACGCCGGCGAGCCCGCGAGGAGCTCCAGCGCCATCTGCGCGTGGACCAGGCGGACTTCGCCGATCGGTGGCGCTCGATCGTGCTCGCCAGGAGCGTCCAGCTCTCCGATCGATCCCCGTGGACCCCCGAGCCGATCGTCACCGCCCTCGACGACTACGTCGACGCGCTCCCGGAGCTCGTCTGCGTTCCATGGGACGAACGTCTCTTCGAGCCCCACGACGACGACGGACCTCTCAAGGGAGCGCGGCGACGCTGGCTGAGGCTCCGGCGAGGCCTGCGGCGCCTCCTCGGACGCGACCTCCCTCCGCGCCCGGTGGCCCTCCGAGACCTCGCGCGCTACCACCTCGGCTTTCAGACGCCCCCTCGGCTCGAAGGCGTAGCGGCGCTCTTCGTTCAGGCTGAGCAGCACATCGCAGGGCGTACGCGCCAGATCTTCGACGCCACTGTGCGCGCGTACGATGCCCTGTCCGACGAGGCGCTACGGGAAGACGTCGACCTCGAAGAGGCCTTGCACCGGCTGCGCGCGGAGACGGAGGAGGACCTGCGGCTCGCCCTCGACGAGGTCGGTCGCATCGCGCGGGAGGGTTCGGTTCGGACCGCGCGCATCCTCGCGCAGGGGCTGCGGGCCATCAAGGACGAGGCGCCGCTCTACGGCACCCTCGACTTGCCCGAGCGCAAGCGGCGCAGCTCGCGGGCGTTCCGGGCTCGGGTGAACGCTCTGGGGGCGCTCACCGAGACCCTGACTCGGCTCCGAAAGTCGAGCGGTGGCGAGCTCGCGCTCCTCGCGATGGAGTTGGAGCTCGTCGGCCTCGAAGCACAGGTCAAGAACCTCCTCGCCGAGCACGCCTCGCGCTTCGAAGGCGAGATCGAGCGCCGCGTCGTCCAGCAGATCGAACGCGTGCGAGGCGCCCTCGACCAGGCAGCCCAACAGGTGGCGCTCGTCCTTGCGGAGGGCGACTCCCCCGAGGTCGTCGGTGCGGCGCTTCGCGAGGCGACCTCGAAGGCCGCGAAGATCGCCGGCAACGCGGCGAGGGTCGTGCGGGAGCTGCACGACGAGTTCCTCGACGAGGACAAGATTCGACCGCTGCTCGACTCGCTTAGCGCAGCGGCCCTCTCGCTGACGTCCCACTACGAGGTCAGCGCCTGGCGGATGCAGCGCGGGGAGTACAAGTTGCCCCCGGTGGTCGAGCGGGTGGAGGTTCCCTTCCGAGAGGTGGTCCTCGCGCACGTCGAGACGCGCGTGGCGCCCGAGCTCTTCCGGGTCGCCCGCGACGCCGCCAGCCGCCTCCAGCCCCTCGCCTCGGCCATGAAGGAGATCGAGCGGCTCTTGGCGTTCAACGCCGAGCTGGCGAGCTCCGAGCTGGAGCTCGTGCTGGAGGACACGATCCCGACCGAAACGCGGCAGCTCCTCGACGAGCTGCTCGAAGGGCAGCTCAAGCGGAGCGAGGACCTCGCCGAGAACTACCTCGAGCAGGCCCGCCAGTGGGGGCCGGAGCTCGCCGAGACGGTGCGGCGCGCTGTCATCGGAGGCGTCGAGGCTCTCCGGGGCCAGCTCGTCGACGGCGAGATCACCCGAGCGAAGGTCGACGAGCTCCGTCGCGACGCCTCGCGCCGTCGCCTGGCCCAGCGCGCCAGTCAGCTCCCGAAGCTCCTGCGGGAGGCGACCGGCGAGCTGACCCGGGCGCTCGCCACGATGATCGGGGAGGAGCGACTGCAGCGATGGCGGCGCGCCCTGGGTCTCCCGCCACCGCGGGTGTCCCGCACCCTCGACCCTCGGGCGTTCCGACCGCCGCAACCCACCGTCGAGCTCCCACCGGTGTATCGGCGGCTCTTCGCAGCCGAGACCATGGAGGCGGCGGATGTGCTCACCGGTCGCGAGGAGGCGATCGCTCGGGCGCGGGCTGTGCTCGAGGGGTGGCCCGGATCGATGCGCTCGGTGGCGATCGTCGGACTGGACGGAGTGGGCAAGGCGTCGGTCACCGCGGCCGTCGCTCGGGCCGGTCGTTGGCGGAGGGTCGCGCGGATCAACCTCCAGGGTCCCGTCGACGAGCGCGGCGTCGATGCGCTCCTCGCTCAGCACAAAGACGCCCAGCTCGTCGTCGTCGAGAACGTGCACTGGATGCTCAGCACTTGCCCGGGGGGCTTCGCGCCGCTGCGCCGCTTCGTGGACGCCGTCCTCGAGGATCACGGGCGTCGCGGCTGGATCTTGAGCTGCGAGCAGCTCTTCCACAGCTACGCTTCCTCCGTCGCGCCGCTGACCTCGGCTTTCCCCGAGACGATCGTGCTCGAGCCCCTCTCGCCGGACGAGCTGCGGGCGGCGGTCATGGAGCGGCATCGCCTCAGTGGCTACGACCACGTCTTCGGACGCTTCGAAAACGGTTCGCGCGTGGAGGGTCTCGTTGCGCGGGGGGCCAGCCGCATCCGGCGCCCTTACGAGCAGTACTTCCAAGACCTGCACGCGGCGACGGGCGGCATCTTGCGGGACGCGCTCCGGCTGTGGCTGGCCTCCATTCAGGGCATCGAGGACGACCGCGTCGTCCGCGTGGGCGCCGTGCCCCCCACCGGGCTCGCGGCCATGAGTCAGCTCCCGGACGAGACCTTGCTCCAGCTCTTCCTCGTGGCTCGGCAAGGCTGGATCGACTGCAAGGCGCTCGCGTGGCTGCTCCGGGTCAGCCCTCAGGATGCCCGGGCCCATCTCGTGCGGCTGGCGCACCTGGGGCTGCTCGAAGAACACGCGGAGGGGACCTATCGCATTGCGATCCACCTCCGCGGAATCACCGCACGGGTGCTGCGCCAGCGGGGGTGGATGACATGACGCCGACGAAGCTCATGGGCGCGCTCTTGGTCCTGACCGTGGGGGCTCCGGCGGCGGGGTTGGCGCAAGGCGTCGGGGCGCGGGGAGCGGTCGAGGTCGAGGTCGGCGCCGCCGACGAACCCGCGCCTCCCGACGTGGCGCCTGCCGCCCGCCAAACCTCCGGCCCGAGGGCTTTCGAAGGGGAGCAGGAGGCGGACGCGGCGCGCGGGGACACCGACGAGGGCACCGAGGCGTCCACCGAGGCGTCCCCAACCGTGGCGCCGCTTCGGGAGGGCGACGGTGCCGCGACGGTTCGCACAGCGGAGCCCTCCGGGCCCGAGGCCGCCGCAGGTCCTTTCCGGCCGGCGCTGGTGGGTGAGCCGGAGGAGCGGCCGGCCCCAGGCGCTGCGACCCCACCGCGCGCGTCTGGGTCGAGCGCCGCGTCTGGGCCGAGCGCCGCGTCTGGGCCGAGCGCCGCGTCTGGGCCGAGCGCCGCGTCTGGGCCGAGCGCCGCGTCTGGGAACGCTGCGTCCCCGACCGAAGCGACGGGCGCCGCTCGACCGATCGTGATCCCTGTGCCGACCCCTTCGGACGACCCACTGCTCGCCGAGCTCGAGGATGTCGTCGGCGCCCTGGGCGCAGACCGATCCGTCGGTGCGCTCCTCGGGCTGCTGCTGTGGCTCGGCCTCGCGGCGTTTGCCGCGACCGGTCTGCGGGTGTGGCGCGAGCGGCTCCCCGCCGAAGGGTTGATTCCGCGAGCCCTCGCGCTGCTCCACCTCGGGGTGCGGCTCGTGGCCGTGGGCCTGGCGTTGGCCTTCGTCGTGCGCACGCTCTCGCCGCGGCTGTCGCTCGTGATGCTGCTCGCGTTCGGCGGACTGGCCGTCGCTCTCGGGTGGTCCATGCGCGACCTGCTCCCGGACCTCGTGGCGGGATTCGTCCTCGTTTTCGAGCGGCGGGTGCGACGCGGCATGTGGCTGTCCACGGCCGACTTCGGCGGGCTGGTCGAGTCGGTGGGGCCGCGGACGACGACGCTCCGCGATGGGCAGGGCCGCATCGTCTTGGTGCCCAACCGCCACCTCCTTTGGACGCCGGTCGCTGCCGGCGGCAACCACGAGCGCGAACACGAAGTCGCGCTGCGGCTCGAAGCCGACGACTCCGACGCCGAGGAGGTCCGCGGGGCCTTGCGCGATGCCGTCTTGGCTTCTCCCTGGGTGTTTCCCGGCGCGCCGGCCATGGTCCTGCGCGACCCCGGCGACGCCAGCATGTGGCGGGTCCGCGCCCGCCTGTTGGAGGCGACCTTCGGCGCGCGCTTCGAGGGTGAGCTCCTGGAACGAGCCGAGGCCTACTTGGCGAGCCGCTGTCCCGTCGCCCCGACGCGCCGGAAGGAGGGCTCGTGACCCTGCTCACCCAGCGTTTCTCGCGCCTGTCGATGCTGCCGCACATCCCGCTGGCGGAGACGACACCGGTCCATCCGCTGCCGGACCTCGGCGGAGGCGACGCGGAGCTTTGGGTCAAGCACGACGACCTCACCTCGACCCGCTACGGCGGCAACAAAGTCCGCAAGCTCGAGTTCTTGCTGGGGGAGGCGCGCAACCGCGGTTGCGACACGCTGGTCACGGCCGGCGCCTGGGGTTCGCACCACGTCCTGGCGACCACGCTCTTCGGTTCGCTCTGGGGCTTCGACGTTCACGCGGTGATGGTGCCGCAGCCACGCACGCCTCACGTCGAGGCGAACCTCCGCTGCGCCCTCGGCGCGGGGCTCTGCCCGCATCCGGTGCGGCGATGGGTCGCCGTCCCGCCCACCATGGCGGCGCTGACGGCCTCGCTGCGGCGCGCGGGCAAGCGCGTCTACCCTATCGCCTACGGCGGCTCCTCACCGGTAGGGGCCTTGGGTTTCGTGGAGGCGGGTCTCGAGCTCGCCTCGCAGATCGATGCGGGCCTTTGCCCGGAGCCGGAGGCCATCTACGTCGCTCTGGGCAGCGGAGGGACCGCCGCGGGGCTCGCCCTCGGGCTGGCAGCCGCAGGGCTGACGACGCAAGTCGTCGCCGTCCGCGTCACGCCCCGGCTCGTCTGCAATCGGGCCACCGTCACGCTCTTGCTCCGATCGACCTTGCGCAAGCTGCGGCGGTCCGACCCTTCGTTCCCTGCGGTGGGCGAGGCCGCTCTTGGGCGCCTGTCCGTCGACGGAAGCCTTTACGCGGGCTATGGCGAGGTCGACGCCGTAGTGCAGCAGACGCAACGGGAAGCGGCGGCCGCGGGTCTCGCTCTCGATCCGACCTACACCTGCCGGGCGCTCGCCGCGATGTTGCGCGACGGTCGCGACGGTCGCCGCGGCCGGCGGCTCCTCTTTTGGCTGACCCTCAGCGGCGCCGATCTCAGCGAGCGCCTGGCCGCCGCACCGGCGCTGCCCGACTGGGCCCGTTGAACCGCAGGAGCAGGCTTCGGCACGGGCGAGCGCGCCACTCCGAAGACGTGTCGAAGCCGGTCGTGGTATCCAGGGGACATGGGGCTCACCCGGGGCAGCTTCAACGGTCAGGCGCCCCACTTGGTGCACGAAGCGAGCGGCACCTGCGTATGGTTCGTCGAGCCGTTCGGGATGCTGACGCAGTCCGGTGAGGTGCGGCAAGCAAGCGTCGAGTTCGCGCGTTTTCTCGCCGGTGACGCGACCGAAGCGCTCCTCGCCCGTCAGCGCGGCGCGAAGCACCCGGCCCGCTTGTTGTTCCTGCACGACTGGACACGGTTCATCGGGTACCACTCGGCGGCCCGCAAGGTCCTCATCGAGTGGGGGGTCGCGATGCGCTCGGTCACCGAGCGAGTCGTGGTCGCGGCGTCACCCAGCGCGCGCGTGGTCCGCATGGCGGTGGCGGTCGGTTCCGTCGCGCTGCAAGTCGCCGGCGTGCGACTGGACGTGGTCAACGACTTGGGGCCGGTGCTTGCGCGCCTCGATGTGCGGCCGCAACCGCCCTGAGGGCGTGCGTGGTGCCTTGCCCGGCGTCATGCTGGGCCGTCATGGAACGTGCTCGCTCGGTCGAAAAGCGCCTGTACCGTCAGATGAAGGCGACCTGCCGGCAGTGGACGCTGCTGGAGCCGGGCGACCGGGTGATGGTCGCCGTCAGCGGCGGCAAGGACAGCCATGTCTTGCTCTACCTGCTGCAGAAGCTGGCGGCGCGGCTGCCCTTCGAGATCGAGCTGGTCGCGGTGCACCTCGACCAAGTGCAGCCCGGTTACGACGGCGCTCCCTTGGTCCGCTATCTCGAATCGAGCGGGGTCCGCTTCGAGATCTTGCGCGAGGACACCTACTCGGTGGTCATGGACAAGCTCGACGACCGCGCGACCTATTGCTCGCTGTGCTCACGCTTGCGCCGGGGCATCCTCTACACGGCGGCCACACGCCTGGGCTGCAACAAGATCGCCCTCGGCCACCACCGCGACGACTCCCTCGAGACCTTCCTGATGAACCTCTTTTTTGCCGGCAAGATGCAGGCGATGCCCGCGGTCTACACGACCGACGACGGGCGCTTTCGGGTGATCCGTCCGCTGATCGAGTGCGACGAGGCCTCCATCGCCCTGGTGGCGCAGGCGCACGAGTTCCCGATCCTGCCCTGCAACCTCTGCGGTTCGCAGGATGGGCTCAAGCGCGATGCGATGACGGCGCTGCTGGCCTCCCTCGAAGAGCGCTACCCGAACGTCAAGAGCGTGATGATGAACGCCTTGCGCAACGTGCGGCCAACGCATCTGCTGGACCCGGAGGTCTTGCAGGCCTGGGAGCAGCGCCCGGCCGATGTGCGCCCGGCCGCACCGAAACCGCGTCGCGAACACGCCGCCGCCGAACCGATCCATCGCGGGGGCCCGCGGTTGCCCGTGCTGCCCTAAAGCGCGTCTCAGCCTGCCATCGTCCGTCGTTCGTCGATCCGTGGAGTGGGTGCCCATGCGGCGAGGCGCCCATGGTCCGCGGCGACCTGCGGGGCGCCATCGCCGCCATCGTCAAGGGCGACGAGGCCTTCGTCGGCGTGCCGGGGCGGCCTACGGCCGCCAGTAATCAGCCTTCAGCGGTCAGCGCTCTGGTGCTTCAGCGTCGCCCTCCTTTGCATGCAAAGGACACACTCCGAAGACAAGCTGATGGCTGACCGCCGAAGGCTGGAAGCTTGCGAGCGAAGCGAGCACTCAGAAGCGCTTCCTCGGCCGCGTGGCCGGCCTGATGGGCATGGCCGCGGGCCCGACGCCCAGCAAGGGAGGGAGCCGATGATGAGCTCAGCCTTCGTCGTCCAGCGCGTCCGGGACCACGCCCTTGGGAAAGAGCCGGTGGCCTTCGAAGATCGTTAGCACCTCGATGGCCTCGGCTCGAACGCGGTAGACGATCCGGTACGTGCGCCTGAGCACCTCGCGGATGTCCTGGCGGTCAGCGTACTCGGGCACGACGCGTCCGGCCACCGGCATCTCGGCAGCACGCTCGACGTCGGCGACGAGGCGCTCGACCCAGCGCATCGCTGCGGAGGGTTTGTCCGCCGCGATGTAGTCACCGATGGCCGCGAGGTCGTCCTTGGCCTGGTCGGACCAGTGGATCGCGAGCGGACGGCGAGGCTCCCGCGTGCCTCCGGTCATTCGTCATCGGCCCCGCCGAAGCGTCGACGCATCTCTTCGACGACCTCCTCATGCGGGGTGACGCGGCCGGCCTCGACGTCGGCCAACCCCTGCTCGACGGCCCTCATGAACCGGAAGCGCTCGGTCAGTTCGTCGTACGCGGCGGGAGAGAGCAGCACGCCCGCGGCCTTGCCGTTCTGCGTGATGACGACCGGCTCGGAGCTCTCGCCCAGGCGCCGCAGCCAGTCGGCCGCCTTGGCCTTGAAGTCGCTCACTGGGACGATGTTTTCGGAGACTCGAAGCGGTCGCATGGCTACCTCTACTCGGCTGGTCTACAAGACATCCTATATTCGGTCCGAATGTAGGTCAACCAGGCGTCCGACGATGCCGGGCGGGAGGGCTGTGACACGGGCCACCGCGGGCGGCGACGTCGTGCGCCTGACGGGGACGGGCTTCGGGTCCGCGGGCCGGTCGGGCCCGGACTCATGCAGCGCTTACGCGGCGCTGCGGCAGCGCTTACGAGGGATTGAGATGGGCTCCAGGCCGTCCCGACCGCGCGCCTGCCCCTGTGAGGTGCCGCGATGAAGAAGCTTCTCGAAGCGTGACGGGCCGCGCAGGCCTGCTCCAGGGGCGTGAGCGCACGGAGAGGTCTTGGGGGCTCGCCGCCGGCGAAGGCGGTCAAACGGCGAGGAGCACCCCATCGACCGGAGCGCCCGTCGCGGCCTGTAGGGCCGCGGTGTAGAGCTCGACCTGAACGACGTAGGTGTCGGTCG
>JALVDI010000458.1 GCA_027009115.1 Polyangiaceae bacterium
TTGCCGGCGTTGTCGTCGTTGCCGTCGTTGCCGTCGTTGCCGTCGTTGCCGTCGTTGCCGTCGTTGCCGTCGTTGCCGTCGTTGCCGTCGTTGCCGCTGGTGCTGCGTGGCTCCAAGGTCGCCCGGTAGGTGACCGGGCCGGCCACGCGAACCACGGACCGGAACTCGACCTCCGTCTCCCCCGCCGGCAGCTCGACATCGCGCACCGAGTCGAGGCCGTTGAGGGTCTCGCCTTGGTAGAGCCGCAGACGCGCTCGGGTCGGTACGGAGGCAAAGACTCGGGCGCGGACCGGGAAGGGCTGGCCGACTCGGATGCGCTCGGGCACCTCGAGGCCCCGCAGGGCGACCTCCGGCGGCGCCGGGTGGCGGCTCGGGCGCACGTACACGCGGACGCCGAAGCTCGCGGCCCGGCTCGCCTCGGCGAGCAGGTCTCCGTCGGTCTGGCCTCCGTCCGAGAGCAGGACGACGCGGCGCAAGTGTCCCGGTGGGAAGAGCCCGTAGGCGAGCTGCAGCGCGGCCTGCACGTTGGTGCCTCGCCCGGCGTCGGCGCCCTCGTGTCGCGCGATCGCCGCGAGCGATGCCGGGTCGTCCGGGAGGGGGACCGAGCGCGCCTCCCGGGCAAAGGTGACCAGCTGCACGTCGTTGTCGCCGCGCGCGCCCAGGGTGTCCCGGAGCAGCTCGCGGGCTTCCCGGAGCGCGACTTCGGGCATCGAGTCGCTCACGTCCACGAGGAAGATCGTGCTCGTTCGGGTGGCGTCGGTCGTACGTGCGAGGCGCGCCACCGCCAAGGTGAGGAGCGCGACGAGGAGCGTGCGGACGACGAGAGCGAGCCAGCGCTGGGCTCGGGGAAGGTCGGCGAGGGAGCGGGTCGCCGCGAAGACCAGAAGCGGCGTCGCGGCGAAGACCAGCAGCCAGCGGGGCTGGAGCAGCTCGTAGTCGGCGCCGCCGAGGCGGAAGGCGACGGCCTGGCCCGAAACCCAGGCGAGCAGCGCCGCGAGGGCGCCGCAGGCGGCGAAGGTGAGCAGGAGCGCCGGGAGGTGTCGCTTCATACCGTCACCCGCCGGTGGTAGGTGACCCACTCGACCAAGAGGACGAGCACGGCGAAGAGCACGAGGTAGAGCCAGAGCTCTCGGCGCACGCCGGCCTTGCCCCGGCTCGGGGCGCCGGCCTCTCGCCCGCCGACGGCGAGGGCGTCCGCTGGTGCGATGCGGCTCTCCTCCCCTGGCCCGAGGTTGGCAGCGAAGGTCTCCTCGCCGGCGGGCGTTCGGAGCGTGTAGAAGCCGGCATGGAGGCCCGCGTACACCGCGCGCCCGTCCACGACCGGGACCTCCCGGGCGCGCCCTCGGGGATCGACGAGGGTGACCGTCGAGGCATCCGCGGGCGCCGGGATGTGCCAGGTGTCGCCGGTCGGATAGCTCGAGACGAAGTCGGCGTCTTCCTGCACGAACCAATCGACGGTGTTGAGCAGGAGCAGCGGCCAGGCGACACGGAGGGGGAGGTCGCTGGCGCGCGGGTCGAAGGTGAAGGCGACGAAGCGGCGGCCCTGCCGTGAGCCGACGACGAGCAGGGGGGTCTCGTCGGAGCGGCCGATGGCCCGGTCGCCCGGCGCGAGGCGTACCCGCCGGGCCGAGGCGATGTTGACGTCGCGCAGCGCCGTCCAGCGCAGCAGCGGGTGGCGGCGGTCGAAGCGATCGAAGTAGGGCGCCTCGACGTCTCCCAGGACCTCTAGGGGACCGCCCCCTTCGTCCGCGGAGGGCAGCCCGAGATAGAGCGCCGGCCCCTCGGGGGGCGTGGTCGGTGCCCAGTTGTCGAAGATCGTGAGATCGTGGCGCCCCTCGCAGGGGTACTGGGCTGGGGAGACCTCCGTGACGTCGAGGTACTCGTCGAGCAGCAGCGCCGCCTGGAGGTAGAGGTTGCCTTCGGTCACCACGCACAGGCGAGCGCGCCGCCGTTTCGGCAGCCGGGCGTACGCGCGGTCGTCGGCCGGTAGCGGGTCGCGGGTGCCGTCGGCGCGGGTCAGGCGCGCTTCGAGGGTCTGATCGACGCCGGAGATGTTCCGGAAGAAGCGCCGGAGCCGCTCGCCGGGCTGCAGATCGAGGCGCTGCACGTCCACCGCTGCTCCGTCGCCCAGGAGGGTCAGCTCGACGGACTCGCGGCTCTCCGAGGCGTTGTAGAGCTCGACGAGGACTTCGCTTTGGCTCTTGTCGAGGGGGTAGCGGCGCACGCTGAAGGCGGTGATCGCGACGTTGTCGCCCCGGCGCCCGACCTTCTCCCAGCTCAGGGCGACGTCCGCCGCTTCGAGTCGGGACGCGAACGCCTCCGCGGCGAAGCGCTCCCCCGCGAGGTTCCCGTCGCTGACGACGACGATCTCGGCGCCGGGCTCCGAGCGCAGGACATCGAGCGCGAGGTGCAGGCCAGCGCGGAGATCGGCGGCGGCTTCGGTCGCTTCGAGGGCGTCGAGGGCCTCCCTCAAGAGCCGCGCCTCACTCGTCAGCGGTGACAGAGGGGTCGCGCTCGCGTCGAGCTGCGCGACCAGCATACGGTCGTTCGGTCCCAGGCCCTCGATGAGCGCGCGGACCCGTTCTTTGGCCGCTTCGAAGCGCGAGGGGGGCTCGTCGGTGGCCTGCATCGAGGCGCTGGCGTCCACGAGCACCACGAGGGTGCGGGCGTCTTCGTCGACGCCGTCCGGTCGGGGGTCGCCGAGGGCGAAGGCGAGGGCGGCCACGACCGCCAGGGCGACGAGCAGCGACACCCAGCGCTTGAGCTGGGAGAAGAGGCGCGTGGTCTGGCGCTCGGCGAGGACCCGCTCCCACAGCGCGATGAAGGGGACGGCAACCTGGCGGCGGCGCAGCTTGAGTAGGTAGAGCGCGACGACGGAGGCGCCGGCGACGCCGAGCACCGTCAGCACCTGCGTGAGGGAGAGCCCCGTGAGGGTCAGTGCCACGACCGCTTCGGTCACCGGACGAGCCCCCCGGCGCGGAGCACCTGCAGGACGGCGTCGTCGAAGGGGACGGCGGTGCTCAGAGAGTGATACGCGACTTGTTTTTGTCCGCAGAACTCGGCGACCTGGGCGCGGTAGCGGCGGTGGGCTTCGCGGTAGCGCTCGAGCACCCGGGGCGTGATGGTGACGTCGCGGTGCTCGCCGGTCTCCTCGTCGACGAGCCGCACGTCGCCATGCAACGGCGGGTCGGCCTCCGCTGGGTCGAAGAGCTGGAGCACGTAGGGCTCGAACTTCGCGTAGCGGAGCTGATTGATGCCGTCTTCGTAACCTCGGGGATCGTAGAGGTCGCTGATGAGGATGGCCACGCCGCGGCGCTTGTTCTGGGCAGCGAAGGTGCGCAGGGCCGTACGAAGGTCCGTCTCGCCGTCGGCTTCCAAGGGTGCCAGGAAGTCGAAGACCTTGAAGATGCGGTTCTTTCCTCGGGTCGGCGCGAGGCGGCCGGACATCTGCTCGGCGAAGCTGAGGACCGAGACCCGGTCGAGGTTCGCCAGGGCGATGTAGGCGAGGGCGGCGGCGATTTTCTTGGCGTAGTGGAGCTTCGAGGGCGCCCCCATGCCCATGGAGCGCGAGGTGTCGACCAGGACGTAGACGCTCAGGTCCTCCTCTTCCTCGAAGAGGCGGACGAGCAAGCGCCCGGTGCGCTGGTACACGTTCCAGTCGAGGTAGCGGAAGTCGTCGCCGGCTACGTACTCCCGGTGGTCGGCGAACTCGATGCCGGCGCCGGTCTTCTTGCTGCGGCGCTCGGCCCGCATGCGTCCGGCGTAGACCTTGCGCGAGACGATCGCGAGGTACTCCAGGCGCCGCTGGAACTCCTCGTCGAAGAGCTCCTCGTTGGCGCGCGGCGCTCGGCTGGCGGCGTCGGGCCGCCTTCGGAGCCAGTCGAACAAATCAGGCCGTCTCCGGGACCGTGGCCAGGATTTCGTCGAGCACGGCGTCGGTGGCGACGCCCTCGGCCTCTCCCTCGAAGTTGAGGATGACGCGATGGCGCAGCGCTGGCTTGGCCATGGCGCGGATATCGTCGACGGCAGCAGCGAAGCGCCCGTCGAAGAGTGCGTGGATCTTGGCGGCCAGGAGCATCGCTTGCGCGCCGCGGGGGCTCGCGCCGAAGCGTACGAAGCGCCGCACCTTCTCCGGCGAGGTCGAGCGGTCCGGGTGGGTCGCTTCGAGGACGCGGATGGCGTAGTCCTTGACGTGGCGCGAAACCGCGACGTCGCGCACGACCTTGCGCATCTGGAGGATGCGCGCGCGGTCGAGGACCGGGGCGACCTCCGGGGCCTCGGCGCCGGTGGTTCGGTCGAGGATGTCGTGGAGCTCTTCGCGGCTCGGGAAGCCTACCTGGAGCTTGAAGAGGAAGCGGTCGAGCTGGGCCTCGGGCAGCGGGTAGGTGCCCTCCATCTCGAGGGGGTTCTGGGTCGCCAGGACGAAGTAGGGCTCGTCGAGCACGTAGGTGCGGTTGCTGACGGTGACCGTGTGCTCCTGCATGACCTCGAGCATGGCGCTCTGGGTCTTGGGAGTGGCGCGGTTGATCTCGTCGGCGAGGACGATGTTGGCGAACACGGGCCCTTTGCGGAACTCGAGGCGCGTGCTCCCATCGGGGCCTTCGGTCAGGACCGTGGTCCCGAGGATATCCGCGGGCATGAGATCCGGCGTGAATTGGATGCGAGCGAACTCGAGCTGAAGGGCGTCGGCGAGGGTGCGCACGAGCATGGTCTTGCCGAGCCCCGGGACGCCCTCGAGGAGCGCTTGCCCGCCGGCCAAGAGGCAGGTCAAGACTCCGTCGACGATCTCTTCCTGGCCGACGATCATCTTCCCGATCTCGGCGCGCACGCGGGCGATGTCTTCGCCAAAGCGCTCGACGACCTCGGTGGGGGTGGAATCGCTCATGGGGGTGCCTCACTCCTCGCCGCGCTGCGCGGCCGTGCCCTCGCGGGGTCGAATCAACTGGAAGTAGCGACGCACGTAGAAGCGGTAACCGGGCGGCACCTCGTCCCGCTCCAGGACCTCTTCGGCGTGGTCTTCGTAGTCGGCGTAGACGTCGCGATAGCCCTCGCCGACGAAGCCTCGGTTGGCGGCACCGAGGATCACCTCGCTGCGCGAGGGACCCTCGCCGCTGTGCTCTCCTTCGACGCGCGTGTTGCGCTGGGCGGTGTTCAGGTGGGTTGGGTCCTCGGCGAGCATCTCCCCGCCGCTCTCGGTGCCGGCCCCTGGGCCGATCTGGCCGCCAGGTCCTGCCTGGCCTTGCCTCGCGCCCATGCCCGGGATCTCGAGGATCGCGTCGCCGCCCTGACCCTGCGGGTTGAGCTCGAGCACTTGCGGCCCTTGGCCTTGGCCCTGGCCCTGGCCCTGGCCTTGGCCTTGACCCTGACCCTGGCCTTGACCCTGGCCTTGACCCTGGCCCTGACCTTGACCCTGGCCTTGACCTTGACCCTGGCCTTGACCTTGGCCTTGACCCGGCATCCGAAGCCGGGCCCCCTGGCCCCCGGCCCGCAGCACGAAGCGACGCAGCCGGCTCGCAGTTCCCTGACCCTGGCCCCCCTGGCCCCCCTGGCCCCCTTGGCCCCCGTTGGCCTGCTGCTGCATGCGCCGGATCATCTCGCGTAGCTGCCGGAGCTGGCGCTCCATCTGTCGGCGCTGCTCCTCGTTCATCTGCTGGCGCGCCATACGGTTGAGCTCTTCGGCGGCTTGACGCATCCGCTCCGCTGCCTGATTCCGGTCTCCGGAGCGCCGGTTGAGGTCTTCGGCCGCGCGCTCCATCTCGCGTCGGAGCCGTTCGAGCTGTCGGCGCCGCTCGGCGAGCTCCTGCTCTTCGCGGCGCAGGCGCTCCAACTCGCGCCGCCGCCGCCGCAGCAGGCGCCGTTCCGCCTCCGTCTGGGGCTGCGCGTCCCGCTGGCGTTGGAGCAGCCGCTCGAGTCGCTCGCGCTCCTGCTGGAGTTGGCGCTGGCGTCGCTCCTCGTCGTCGCGGCTGGCGCGCTGCAGCGCCTGCCGCAGCCGATCGAGCTCGGCGCGCGAGGGAGCCTCGTTCTGCAGGCGGTTGGCGAGCTGGCGCATCGCCTGAGCGGCACGGCCGGCGTCGTTGTCACGGAGCGCCTCGGACGCCGCCTCGGCCAGCGTCGCGCGCTCGAGCTCACGCCCCATCCGCTCCAGCGCCTCGCGGATGCTCTCGGAGTCCGCTCGACGGCCTTCGGCCAGCCCCCGTTCGAGCTGCTGGATGCGGCGCAGCGCTTCGGTGCGCTCGAGGCGGCGGTCGGCGAGATCCTCGAGGACCTGGTTGAAGGCCCGGGCGACCTCCTGCAACTCCTCGTCGGCCTCCGGGTCCTGGAGGACCGGCTGCAGCGAAGTCTCGAAGGCCTCGATGGAGTCCTCGTCGAGGAGCAGCGGCTCGAGCTCGCGGGTCAGCGGCACGGCCGAGCGGACCGGCACCTCGAACTGGGCCAGGACAGCGAGACCCACCGCCAGGGCCGCGGCGATCGCGAGCTCTGGTGGGGGACGGAGGCGAAGTGCCCGTCTCGGGTCCAGATCCTGGGCGTGCGCGGCCGCGTCCTCGATCGCCGCGCGCATGAACGGTGTGGGAGCGCCCTCGGCGGCGAACTCCACAGCGTTGGCCAGGCGCGAACGGAGCCCAGAGGCGCGGTCCAGGAGCTGTGCGGGCAGCAGCTCGCCGACAGGGCGGAGGGCACCGAGGAGGGCGCCGAGGATCGGCAGCGCCGCGGCTGTGATCCACCACGGGGCGGCGTCCGCAGGGGACATCTCGCCGGCCTTGAGGGCTGCCAGGACGACGGCCGCCAGTCCGAGGGCCGCGACGAGCATCAGCGCGCCCGCGTCGAGGGCGCGTTGGAGCCGAAGACGTCGGCGTACGGAGCTCAGCGCGCGGGCGATCGGGGGAGGTAGGGCGCTCACGGAGGGATCAGACGCGGAGGGATCGAGGAAGTTTCCGGTTCGTTGGGGATCGCCTGCAAGGCGCGCCTCCCCGACAGCATACGACGGGCGCGGGGGTTTTTCCTGGGGCGACCCTGACAGGCCCGTCCCACCCCCAACGCACCAGCGGCGGGCGCTCTTCCAGCGGCTGGGGCGTTGGGCTCACGGACCGCCAAAGGGTGAGGTCGCGCTGGCCTCGTCGCGCAGGGGTAGCGCGAGCACGGTCTCGCCCGCCTCGATCCGCGGGATGTCGGCTGGGATCACGACGAGAGCGTCGGCCCAGGCCAACGAAGGAATTGCGCCGGAGCCCTGCCGAGGATGCAGCTCAGCCCCCTCGGGTGTGAGGCGCGCCCGGACCAGCTCGCTGCGGCCCGGCCTGTGTTCGTAGGGTTGAAGCAGGCGAACGTGCCGCGCTGCGGGGAAAGGCGTCGGGTCGCCCAGCATGCGGCGGAGACCGGGACGCACGAACACGAAGAACGTCACGAAGGCACTCACCGGGTTGCCCGGGAGCCCCACTACCGGGGTGGATCCGTGGCGACCGAAGGTGAGCGGCTTTCCTGGTTTGACGGCGACCTTCCAGAAGCTCGCGTCGATCCCGACCTGGGCGTAGGCCTCCCGGACCACGTCGTAGTCGCCGACGCTGACCCCGCCGGTGGTGATCAGGACGTCGTCGTCCAACGCTCCCGCGAGAGCGGCGGCGACCGCCTCGCGATCGTCGGCGGTCTTCGGTACGAGGCGCGGGACGGCTCCGGCCTCGCGCACCAGGGCTGCGAGCATGGGGGCGTTGCTGTTGACGATGGTGCTCGGCGTGGCAGGTTCCCCGAGCTCGCGGAGCTCATCGCCGGTGGAGAGGATGGCGACCCGGGGGCGGCGTCGCACGGTCACCGCGCCGATCCCCTGCGAGGCGAGCAACGCGACGGTGCCCGGGCTGAGCCGATGGCCCGAGGGCAGCAGCGGTGCGCCGGCGCGGAGGTCCGAGCCACGGGCCCGGACGTGTCGGCCTGGCGAAGGTGCCACGAAGAACGCGACCTCGCCGTCACGTCGCTCCGTGTCTTCCTGGGCGACCACGGCATCCGCGCCCGGCGGTAGGGGCGCCCCGGTGAAGATGCGCGTCGCGGTCCCGGGCTCATGGCGCACGACGCCGCCGCCGGCCCGGCTCTCGCCAGCCGCCGGGAGTGTCACGGGCCGTTCCCGGCACGCCGTCGTGAGGTCTTCGGCGCGCACGGCCCATCCGTCCATCGCGCTGTTGTCGAAGGGTGGGGCGTCCTGCCGTGTGGTGAGGGGGGCGACGAGGTGGCGCCCCAGGGCCGCATCGAGGGACACACGCTCCGGCGCGAGGGGAGCGAAGGCGGGCATCATCCGGCGGATGGCTTCGTGGATTGGGAGCACCGGGCGAGCCTAGCAGTCCGCCCCGGCGTCGACCGTGATGGATCGCGCTCGCGCGGATGCTCCTGCGTGATGCAGCGCGATGGGCCACACAGGGAACGGCATCCCGGCGTCCGCGGCCAGGACGAGCGGCGCTCGGAGGTTTTCAGGCGTCGCTGGCCTGAGCGGTCTCGGCGGTCCCGTCGCCGGCTTCGGTCGCGTCGTCGCTCGCCTCGGTCGCGTCGTCGCTGGCCTCGGCCTCGGTCGTGTCGCCTGCCTCGGTCGTGTCGCCTGCCTCGGTCCCGTCGTCGCTCGCCTCGGCGGCGTCGGCCGCGTCGGTCTCGTCGGTCTCGTCGGTCTCGTCGCTGGCCTCGGCCTCGGTCGCGTCGTCGCTCGCCTCGGCGGCGTCGCCGGCCGCGTCGGTTTCGTCGGTTTCGTCGCTGGCCTCGGCCTCGGTCGCGTCGCCGGTCTCGCCGGTTTCGTCGGTCTCGTCGCTGGCCTCGTCGGTCTCGTCGGTTTCGCCGGCCGCGTCGGTTTCGTCGCTGGCCTCGTCGGTCTCGTCGGTTTCGCCGGCCGCGTCGGTTTCGTCGCTGGCCTCGGCGGTCTCGCCGGTCTCGTCGGTCTCGTCGGTTTCGTTGCTGGCCTCGGCGGGAGGCGCGGCCTCCTCGTGGGTGGGAGCGGGGCGGCGGAAACGGGCAGGCACCTGACTCTCGTCGGCGTAGACGACGATCTCCT
>JALVDI010000459.1 GCA_027009115.1 Polyangiaceae bacterium
CTGCGTGCGGAACTCGAGCGCCTCCGTGAGTGCGCCGCCTGAACCGCCGAGCCGGACCTCGCCTTCGAGCTGGCCGAGAGAGCCGACTGCAACCTGGCCTTCGACGCTGTGGTCCTCGACGCTGGTCCGAAACGCCAGCGTGGCGAGCAGCCACCCGCGCTCGGTGCCACCAACGAAGGGGTGATTCCGTACGAGGTGATGGCAGCGCCACGGTGGCCCCCGGCCGGGGCTGCGGAGGCTTTGCCGCAACGGGCGACCCACCTTACGGTTCGGTCGGGTGGTGAGGACGCTCGGCGCCGCGTTCGGGTCGGGGCTTGGAGGTGGTCGTGGCCGACGTCGTCCGATGGATCGAAGAGAGGATCGCGACGCATCGGGTCGGGCGTGACGCGTCGCCTGCGGCGCTCCAGCGGCTGCTCTCCGCCTGCGCTGCGCTGGCGGGCCGTGGCGGGACGGTCTTCGGGCTGATGCAGCCGACGGGCGGCTATCCCGACGCGGAGCGGCTGTACCGCTTGGGCTGTGATGCGCTCCGTGAGTGGATGGTGCGCATCGACGACGAGACGCTGCGGTCGCTTCTTGCGGAGGCCATCGTGCGCCACGGCCTGGCCGTCGAAGTTCCAGGGGACCTCAGGAAGGAGCCACGACGGCTCGAGCACGAGGAGCTGTTTCGGGTCGTCGAGCGGCTCGAAGCTGCGGGCTGCTCGATCCTCCGTGCCGAGGATGCGCCCGTTCCGACGGAGGAGGAGGTCGAAGACCTCGCTTCGCAGCTGGCGCCGCGCCCGCTTCCGGATGCGCTACGAGCGTGGTTGGCGCGCACGCCCAGCCGTCTGGCGCTGGCGTGGATTCACGAGCCGACGGGTCTCCAAGGGCACGTGGACTACGACATCGGGCGGATCCCCGAGCTCCACGATGGGTGCTCGAAGCAGGTGACCGAGTGGCTCGACGGTCTGGAACACTACTATGGCGTCTGGAGGGAGGCCTCACCGTTCATCGAGCTCGACCACGGCCAGGGGTTCATCGCGGTTGGAGCGCGAGGGGAGGTCGTCTACCTGGACAACGAGGGCCACACCGACCTCAACGGGGCGTGCCTCGGGACGCACGTCGACTCGTTCTGGAGCACGTGGCGGGATCTCGCGTTCGTCGCGCTGGAGCCGGACGTGCTCGAGGCCATCCGAAGGGAAGGGTTCGCCGCCAGCATGTCCCTCGGTCGAGCGGTCGCGGTGGCGCTGCAGCCGAGGGTGACGGGCCGGCGGTGACCGCGTGGTGTGGTGCCGGCCGGCCGGAGAGGTTTCGGCGAAGAGCCGTCTGGCGCTGCCCTGCCTCCGGCGGAGGCGGGGGATTCAGAGGGGTCGAGGGCGCGCCCCGCCACGCCCCGTTCACCTGATGAGCACCTGGAAGACGACTTCGGCCGAGAGGATCTCGACGGGGGAGAAGGTGGGTGGGGGACCGCCGCCGGACGCGCCTTCGTCGGAGACCGTCACGCGGATCGACTGGGGGCCGCGGAGGGTTCCGGCGGTGTAGCTGAGGCCACCGAGCACGGCGTTGACGTCGTCGATGGTGGCGAGGAAGGCGACCCGGTTGGGGTTGCGGGCGAGGACGTCGCTGGCGGGGAGGCGGTTGAGGACCAGTTCGGCGGCGGGGGTGAGCGTGATCTGGCCGACGGCGGCGCGCTCGAGCGAGATGTCGACCCGCATGGCGGCCAGGCCGACGTCGGGGTCCGCGGCGGTCAGGGCCAGGCCGACGTTCGCGTTCTGCGGGAGGGTGCCGAGGTCCCAGGTGACGCAGCGCTCGGGGCCGGCGAACCGGGCATGCTGCAGGGTCGGGCCCTGGTTGTAGCCTTCGGCCCAGCCGAGCTGCCGGTCGGGGTCGTAGAGGTCCGGGCAACTGTCGCAGGCGTCGCCCGCCCCGTCGCCGTCGGTGTCGGTCTGGTCGGCGTCGTAGAGGTCCGGGCAGCCGTCGCAGGCGTCGCCCACGCCGTCGCCGTCGGTGTCGGTCTGGTCGGGGTCGGCCGTCGCCGGGCAGCCGTCGCAGGCGTCGGGCACACCGTCGGCGTCGCGGTCGGTGAGGGCGGCCGGCTCGCGGACGAAGACGGCCATGCCTCCGCCGCTGCGCAGGAGGCTCGTGTAGAGCGTGTTGCCCGCCTCGCCGTAGAGCATCTGCGCGGTGTTGGCGGTGTGGTCACCCGAGCAGCCGACCCAGGGGTCCTCCGGGACGCCGGCGCGGTGGAGCACGTTGACCGCTTCGCCGGCGCCGAGCAGCGGCGGACCGCTGGCGCCGATCACCGTGGCGTTCAGGGCCTCGAGCGAGGCGTTCGGCGCGGTGACCTGGGCGTAGGGCAGAGCGCACCAGGTGGCGCCGTCCCGGGTGACGAAGAGCAGCTCGGCGTCCGGCGAGGCGGGGAAGGGAAGCGTGTACGTTCCGGGGCCCCAAGCGGAGTCGTAGGTGCCGAAGGCCTCGGTCAGCGCAAGCGAGTCGGTGAAGGGGCCCCAAGTGGTGCCCGGGGCGATGTTGCGGACCAGTGTCCAGCCGCCGCCCAGCGTACGCATGTCGCAGTAGACGTCGACCGGGGTGGCGTCGGGATAGACGGTGTAGGTGCCGTCCCCGCGGGACATCCCCGCCGCCAGCACTTCCCCGCAGTTCCGTGGTGGGGAGCAGACCGGGGCGAAGCCCCCGTCCATGGCGGCGTCGGTGCTCACGTCCATGCCCATCGTCGCGTCGCCGGCGGCGTCGGTGCTCGCGTCCATGCTGACGCTGGCGTCCATGCTTGCGTCGCGGCTCGCGTCCATGCCCGTCATCGCATCGCTGGCGGCGTCGGTGCTCGCGTCGGCGCCGCCATCCGGGATCGTGGCAGCATCCGTGCGGGCATCTACTCGGGCATCGGACGCGGTGCCTGCGTCGGTGCTCGCGTCCATGCCCGTCACCGCGTCGCCGGCGGCGTCGAACACGCCGCCCGCGTCGGTTCTCGCGTCGGTACCCGGGTCCATCATCGCGTCGCTGGCGGCATCCATGGCGGCGTTGGCGTCGGGCGCACCGCTCGCGTCGGTGCCCGCGTCGTGCTGCGTCGTGGCTCCGCCGCAGGCGCTCACGAGGAGCAGCAGCCAGGCGCCGATGCGTGGGCGGGTCGTCATGGTGGTCGCTGCGGGGCGGCTCGATCCGACGCCGTCCCCATTCATGAGGCAGCGCCGACGTGCCCAATCCTTTCGAGGAGAGTCTATGCGAGGTCCGGGCGCTCGATCCACCGGTGCAGCCGGCGGCTCGGTGTGCGACCGGCGGCTCGCCCACCCCACGCCTGGCGCCCAGCACCTTGCTCTGGATCTTGGCGGCCAGGGCCTGGATGCCCGCCTCGAGGGTGGCCCGGGCAGTTCCTCGGGGACGAGGACATCGCCAGAGGGGACGAGCGCGGTGCTCGGCATCGTAGCGGTGGCGGGCGACGACACGGACGT
This sequence comes from Polyangiaceae bacterium, assembly GCA_027009115.1. Classification (GTDB taxonomy): domain Bacteria; phylum Myxococcota_A; class Polyangia; order Polyangiales; family Houyiibacteriaceae; genus JALVDI01. The sequence goes on from JALVDI010000459.1 coordinate 3,441, forward strand.
CGGGCAGACCGACCCCGAACGGCCTGGCCCGCCCGGCGTGTCCGCCCGCCGCGGTGCTGGCGAACGGGGCGCGGGCAGGCCGAGGTGCCGCCCGTCGGGCGGGTCAGGGTTTGGCTACGGAGACGTAGTCGAGCCGCAGCAGGATGTCGTCGACTGCGTCGAGGACCAGGCCCTCGCTCTGGCTGCCGTCCTCGCTGGCGACGCTCAGCACGCTCGCCGGGATGAACAGGGCGTAGTCGCCGTAGAGGCCCCGGGCCGCCAGCTCCGAGGTGTCCCCGTTGGCGTAGTCGTCCGCCTCGAAGGTCGCCCTGTCGACGTTGAGGAAGGCCTCCATGCGGGCGCGCGTGAAGGAGTCGCTGAGCTGCTCGGCGGCGTTGCCCACCTCGGCGCCCACGCCCGGGATGCGGAAGAGGTTGCGGTTGGGGCGCACGCTGGCCGCCTGCACGGGCGCGGAGCGGCCGGACGGGTCGCACCACTGGCTGTAGAAGCTATTGGACTTGAGCAGGTCCATCCGCACGAAGGTGGTGGACGAGCCGGCGTACAGCTGTTTCTCGTCGCCCAGAATCGACGCGTTGACCGACCAGAGCCGCTCGGCGCAGTCGCTCCCGGTGAGCAGGGGCACGGTGATGCCGTCGCCGCCTGGGACGCGGTCGGCCGGCGCGATGTGGAAGGGGATGCGCTGGCCAAGGTAGGCCCCGTCCGGCCCGTAGACGGCGAAGCGCGGCGAGGTCAGCAGCAGCCGGAAGCGCTCCGTCGGGTCGAGCTCCTGCTCGCCGCGGGGCAGCCCGCTGCGGTCCGCCAGCCGCAGGATCTGGTCGCGCAGGCTGAGGACGACCTTCAGGTCCGACGGTCGGTTGCCCGCCACGGTGCGGGTGCCCGAGGCCGACCACAGGTTGTAGAGGACCGCTTCCAGCTCGTCCGGGGTGCGGGCGCGCAGCGCCATGCCGAGCCCTTCGGAGCTGAGCTGGTGCTCGTACTCGACGGCGCGGACGGCCAGGGCGATGGCACGGCGGGCCAGCGCCATGCGCCGCTCGAAGGTCACGATGCGCTCGTCGAGGTAGCGCGTGTCCTCCGGGGGCAGGAAGGCACTGCTGCGTGCCCGCTCGCGCCGCTCGCGTCCCTCGGCCCACTGCCCGTCGGCCAGGGCGATGGCGTTCTGCAAGGCGACGGTGGCGGCGATCTGGTCGAAGATGGCCCGCCGGATGCGCAGCGTGGCCGTGTCGATGCCGACCAGCTCCTGGCGGGCGTCGTTGGTGCACAGGAAGGCGTCCTGCTCCTCCTGCAGCATCTCCAGGTCGGCTTCGTAGCGGCGGGTCGCCTCCTCCATGCTGAAGGCCATGGCGTCGGAGACGGAGCGCGCGATGCCCTCGACGACGGCGCCGCCGCAGGAGATGCCGGCGGCGACGCCCTTGGCGCCCTCCGTCCCGGCGATGGTGGCCGCGCAGTCCTTGACGGAAGCGGCCACGTTGGCGGTGATGTCGGCCGCCAGCTTGACCGCGCCCAGGGTGCTCATCGTCGTCAGGTGCGCGTTGCGCAGGTTCTGCCGGGTGGTGTTGTCCCGGACGATGCGGTTGCAGCCCCGCATCGCGATGTCGTAGGCACGCACGCTCTCCTGCAGCTCGCTGCGCGCGATCTCCACGTCGAGGGCCGCCGCCTCGGCCGCCAGCCACGCCTCGCCGAGCGAGCCGCTCAGGCACGAAGCCGAGGGCGTGGGCAGCGGCGGGAGGCTCTGGCGGGCCATCGGCAGCCGTGCCCGGCAGCGCTGGTGGGCGGTGGTCAGCGCCTCGGCCGTGGCCGAGCCGACCGGAAGCTGCAGCGAGCCGGCTTGCAGCGGCACCGATCGCGCCCCGCAACGGAGGCAGGCGTCCCCTTCGTCGCAGGCCTCGATGGTCGGGCTGCAGCCCGGGTCCTCGGCGGCGGCCTGCAAGCGGGGGTCGCGGAAGCCGGCGCCCGGACCCAGCAGGTCGGCCATCTCGGCGCCCATGCAGAGCTGGTAGCCCACGTCGTCGTCGGCGAGCCCCAGCAGGTAGGCCTCGCCGTCGAGCTGGCAGCTCGGCTCGGGGCTGCGGAAGCAGCGGCCGGCCGAGAAGTCCTCGAGGTCGAGCCACGAGCCGCCGGGCGCGCTGCCGCAGTAGTCCGTCAGAATGTCCTCGTACTCGCGCTCGATGTTCTCGACCCGGGCCTGCTGCCGGGCCGCCGAGAGGCGGCGTGCGAAGAGGCGCGCCTGCTGCTCGTCGTAGGCGGTGCGCGCCGCCTCGAAGGCCTCGGCGGCTTTGGCCGTCAGGGTGGGCGCCCAGGCCGGGTCCCCCGGGTCGGTGCCGAGCAGGAAGTCGCTCACGGCCGAGAATCGGCCGCCCGGGCCCACCTCGTCACCCAGGAAGTAGAGGGGCACGTCGGTCTCGGAGATCGGTAGCTGACCTTCCCGCACCCGCTGGCTGCGCGCGATCACGAGGGGCACCAGGCCCGCGAGCCGCGTGTCGAGCTGGGTCTCGAGCACGGCCCAGCCGGGGTTCGGGTCGTCCTCCCGCGCCCGGCGGCTCAGCTCGCTGCGCAGGGCGAGCAGGGGCAGCGCCCGGCGCAGCAGGGCCGAGGTGTCCCCGGCGACGTCGGTGTCCTGGTAGCGCTCGGCCCGCTCCAGGATGACGTCGAGCAGGCGGAGCTGGGCAAGCAGCGTGCGGCCCAGGGTGACCGGCAGCCCCTCGGCCTGCACGTCGGTGACCTCGCCGTCCCGCCCGAAGAAGGCGGCGCGGTAGTCGGGGGCGGCGAGCGTCCGGCCCGAGAGGCGGGCCAGAGCGCTGAAGAAGCGGGGGTGCAGGAGCGGTTCCCAGGCCCGCGCGGCGCGCTCGAGCACGTCGCGGGCGGCGGGTGGCGAACCGCCCTCGGCCCGGACGATGTCCCCGAGCCGCTCCCGCTGGGCTCCCTCGCTCGCCACGAAGGCGTGCGCCGAGAGCCACTGCTGGACCAGGCGGTGGGTGAGCAGCTCGGCGGCGGGGCCGGGGCGCACTGTGGTCCCGTGGGCGAGGTCGCGCAGGTCCTGCGAGGCAAAACCGAGGGCCGCCAGCCAGCGCGCCGCGGCGAAGCACGCGGCCGACGCGTCGAAGACCATCGTCACGTCGCCCGAAGCGGGCGTGACGGTGGGCGGCGCGTCGTCGAGCCGGGCCAGGTCGGTGAGGCACGCCGAGAAGACGTCGGCGGTCGTTCGCCGTGCGGGGTCCGTCGGGTCGAGCGCGGCGTTGGCCATGGCCGGCGTGGCGAGGCCCCGCGGGCCGGCCTCGCACAGGGCGTCGCCACGGGCCGCATCGTAGTCGTCGGTCAGCATCGCTGCGTCGGTGGCCGGCATCTCGGGGCCGGCGCACAGGGCGCCCTCGGCGCAGGCGGCGGGCGTGCGGGGGAGGCGCAGGCGACAGGCGCGCGTCGCCAGGCCGCGCACGGCCGCCACCGGTGCCGGGTCGGGCAGGCCGCAACCGTCCTGCTGGGCGGTCCCGGTGACCACGAATGCGGGCGGGTCGTCCGAGGCGGGGGTGCGCGTGACGATCTCGCAGTCGTAGGCGCGGGCCACCTCCTCGCAGCGGTCGACGTCCGGCAGCGCGAGGCGGGCGACACCGCCGCCGCTGCCGCAGTCCGGGAAGTTCACGTCGATCACCACGCCGGCCCAGGCGCAGGCGATGTCCCCGGCGCCCTCGAGCGCCACGTAGGCCGGGTTGGTGGCGACGTTCAGGTCGATGCTGCCGCTCCAGTTGCTTCCGTCCCCGGTGCGGTAGGCGAGCGCCTCGGCGGCCGTCGCGAAGTCGGCGAGGAACGGGGCGATGCTGCCGGAGACCGTGCCGGTGCCGTCCCGCACGGTGATGGTCATGCGCGCGACGGCGATGTTGCGCAGCATCTCGGTGGCGGCGGCCGAGAGGGCGTCGAGGTCACCCGTGCACGCATGCAGATCCAGCGCGGCCTGCTCCGGCACGCCCGGCAGGTCGCGACGGTAGAGTTCGAGTGCCTCGGCGCCCACGGGCACGGGACGGTCGAACAGGGCCCGGTAGGCGGCCTCCCAGGCCGAGGGCGTCTGGCCCCGCTCCAGGCCGAAGGCCGGCTCGTAGTCGGCGGGGACCTCGGGCGTGGCGTCCCCGGAGGGCCCGTCGCGCCGGGTCAGCCCGATGGACCAGAGCAGGGTCGGCCGGTTCGCCTCCGGGGTCAGCCCGACCCGCTCCTCGAGCAGGAAGGTGAGGGTGCCCGCGGTCGGGTCGTGGCGCACCTCGCGGGCCGTGACGTCCGCCCACACGTCGGTCGGCAAGTGGGGTCGGTCGCCCGCGTCGAACAGCAGCGTCCGCGGGAACGAGGCGGAGAGCGGGTCGCCGTCCTGCAGCGAGCCGATGAGCTCGCCGGTGGCGCTCAGCAGGGGCAGCGTCTCGCGGATACGCACCGTGTAGGGGGCCGTCTCGCCGAAGACCTCGGCCTGCACCGGCACCTCCACCGTGACGGGGGACGACTCGGCCGGCGGCGTGGAGCCGTCGGAGAAGCCGAGCCGCACCAGATGCACCATGCCTTCGTAGACGCCAGCGAGTGGCTTTGGGTCGGGCGCATCGTCGTCGGGCACGACGGTGACGCTGTCGAAGTGGTCACCGCCGTGGACCGTCACGACCAGGGGCGTCCCATCGCCATCGTCCGCGAGGCGCACGACGATGGTGAGCGAGCCGCCGTCCGCTGCCGGGGATTCGATAAGGCAGGAGGTCGCCTCGGCCCCGTCGCCGGGGCAGACGAGGCGCAGCCCGGGCGTGGCCTCGACCCGCAGAGCGGGCAGCCCGGGCTCGACGGTGACGTGGATCCGCCCTTCCCCGGTGGACGGGTCGATGGGCAGGGTTCGCTCTTCGACGCGGACCGGCCGCTCGGAGCCCTCCCGCGGGCCGGCGGGGACGAGCGAGACGGCGTCGCGGCCGCGGCAGCGCCCGAAGTCGTCGCAGACCTCGTCCGAGCCGCAGTCGGAGTCGGCCATGCATTGGGCGAGGCACTGGCCGAGCGAGCAGTGGGCACCGCACGGACAGTCGTCGTCGCCCACGCACGCGCGCTGCTCGGCGATCTGCGCCGGGTCGCGCTCACAGGTGCCGACGCGCATCCAGGTGCCAGGCTGCCCCGAGCCTCCACAGGCCGCCGAGAGCAGCCCCACGAGCGCGAGCGCGAGCCGCGCCCGAGTCCATCGTTCGTCCGTCATCGTCGTCTCCTTGCGCCAGTGCCTTGCCCCGCTCTCGCTCCCGGGGCGATACCCCATCACGGCCCGCGCGAACGGGCCGAGCGTTCCCGCGCCGGGGGACGGGCGGCGCCCCCCCGGCGCCTCCCCCTCAGTCCCCGAGCCGCCCGCAGCGCAGCCCGAACGACTGGACCGAGCCGGCGTTGACGGTGCCCAGCACCCCTGCGGCCACGCCCCCGCTGGCGGCGCAGTCGATGTCGAAGGGGGTGTTGGCGGCCCAACCGATCACGTCGCGCGGGACCGCCGCCCCCGTCGAGAAGGTGGTGCCGTCGAAGCGGAGCGGCGCGCAGCGCAGTCCGATCTGGCCCACGCGCCCCCCCCAGGCGTCCTGGCCGGCC
>JALVDI010000460.1 GCA_027009115.1 Polyangiaceae bacterium
CGCGTGTACCCGGGCGGGCGGCTCGTCTCGCCGTCGGTGCGTTCGCGCTGGGCGCGCTCGTCTTTGCCGGGAGCCTCTATGCCATGAGCCTCACCAACGCACGGATGCTGGGCGCGGTCACACCCGTCGGCGGGCTCGGGCTGCTGCTCGGTTGGGTCGCCCTCGGTGTCGCCGGCGCCCGGGGGCTTCCCGGGGCGCGATGACGACCCGGCCGTTTCGACGTCCGCCCTTCGCCGCGCTTCCCCAGCGCCCGCCCCGCCCGCACGACTTCCTCGCCCTCCCGGAGCGCTCCGTGAGAGTCCGCGTGGCCGGCGAGCGCCTGCGCGTCGCTTACCGCGAACGAGGCGAAGGGCCGCCCTTGTTGCTCGTGCACGGCCTGATGACCTCCGGCTATAGCTGGCGCCACGTCATGGCGCCGCTGTCTGCCCTCGGCTTTCGGGTCCTCGCGCCGGACCTGCCCGGTGCCGGTGGGAGCGAAGCGCCGGTGAAGCCTTGCACTGCGGATCGACTCACGGAGGCTATCGGCGCCTTTCAGGACGCCTTGGGGATCGCCGGCTGCGCGGCGGTGGGCAACAGCATGGGGGGCTACCTATGCATGCGCCTGGCGTTGCGCGAGCCGGAGCGTTTCCCTCGCCTCGTGAACGTGCACTCACCGGCTGTTCCGCTGCTGCGCTTGCGAGCCCTTCGCGCTGCGCTCGCTTCTCCGGTCGCGCGCGCCCTGGTCAGAGCGGCGGTGGCGAGGGATCCGGAGCGTTGGGTTTTTCGCAACGTCCACTACTACGATGAGTCGCTCAAATCCCGAGAGGAGCTCGAGGTCTATGCGGCGCCCCTGAAGACGCCGAAGGGGCGCCGAGCGTTCGTGAGCTGGCTACGCGATGGACTCGACCCCGGGGAGCTAGCGCGCTTCATGGACGAGCTGGTCGAGCTTCGGCGAGCGCAGCGCCCGTTCCCCACGCCCCTGTTGCTCCTCTACGCTCGGGAGGATCCGATGGTGCCGCCTTCGGTGGGGTGCGCCCTCGGCAGGCTGCTCCCGGACGCCGAGCAGGTGTGGCTCGCGCGCAGCTCGCACTTCGCGCACGTCGACACACCGGAGCTCTTCGTGGATGCCGTCACGCCGTTTCTTCGGGCCGAAGGGTAGCCCAGCCGCATGGGGCCGTGGACTCAGCGCATCGAGGCCTGCTGCCGCAACTGTTGCTGGATCTTTTGCATCAGCTCGGGCGGAATTTGGCCCCCCCCGGGCCCGCCCGGTACCGCACCTCCGGGCGTTGCGGGCGCAGCTTCCATCGTCGGCTCGCTCCCGGGCTCCGGCTCCTGGAAGCTCTCCGCGTTCGGCCTCATGCGGTCGGCGAGATAGGACGAGACGACGTAGATCGTCTCGTCGCCTTCGCGCTCGAGGTAGCGCTTGCCGTTCTCGAGGTCGGCGCCCAAGCGCAGGACGATCGTCTCGATTTCCTCGGCGCGGCTTTCCGCCTCGGCGCCGGCCGCATCCTCGGCCTCGTCTCCCGCCGCTTCCGCCTCGGCGGTGTCGGCCTCGGTCTGTCCGCTCTCTTCTTGGGCTTCTTCTTCGGCCGCGCTCTGGGGGCGGACCCTCAGCGTGACCGTCGCCGCGGGCTCGGTCAGCCCCGCCTGCTCTCGGGTGATGGCTGGCTCTGCGAAGTCGACCGCCCGCATCCGTGCGATGGAGGAGACGACCGACTGGACCTTGGAGGGATCGAAGCGCTCGATCTCCGCCTGCCCCTCGGCGGGGGTCCAGGTGTCGTCGTCGCTGCGCGCGAACTCCCACGGTCCGTCCTCGTTCTCGAAGCGCACGCGCCGCACCCGCAGCGGGTCGACGTTCACCACCCGGCGGTTGCGCCAGTTCTTCAGCTCCTTGTTGAAGGCGAATTTGATCGAACCGGCCACGCTGACGACGGTGTCCTCTCCGTCGAGTCGAACCATCGTGCTGCGGTTGCGGTAAGCGCCGATCCACAGCGTGGCGATGGTCGCGTCGCCGCCCTTGACGACGACCCTGATCCCCTTCGCCTCGTCCACTTCGAGGCGCCCGTGGTTTTCGGGGTTGGTCGCCGCGACGCCGCGAACCTCGAGCTCTTCGAGCTTCTCGAGGGCCGTGTCGACGGCGTCGAGATCCGCGACCGCGTCCACGGGCTCGGCGACTCGCCAGCCCTCTCCTTGACGCACGAGGCGGACCGTCTCGCGCTCGGTCTCCTCGCCTTCGACCGGTCGGCTGATCTCGAGCTCTGTGACCGCCTCCGGGTCGATGGCCGGCAGCTCGGGCAGCGGCGCCTCGTCGCCGCCGGAGTCTTCGACTGTTCGCTGTTTGACGACGTAGATGGCGGCCCCGAGGAGAGCGACGAAGACGCCGCCCGCGATGAGCAATCGGTTGTTCTGCATCGTGACCTCAGATCGTCAGTTTTCTGCGCCTGGCGCTGCGCAGGCGCCACCGGATGAACCCGAAGAGGGCGAACGCAAAGGGGATGCCCAGGGTGTTGAGCCAGCGGTAGGCGGCCTTCTTCGACTCCCAGGCGGCAAGCGCGCGCTTGCGCTCCTCGATGGCCGCCTCGCGCTCTTCCACGGCCTCTTGAGCGGTGGCGATGTCGCCCTGCTCCGCGGCCTCGACGGCGGTCTCCTCGGCTTCGAGGGCCGCGCGCTCGGCTTGCTGCACCGCCGCGGGGACCTCGAGGGCCGGGTCTTCGATGTTCTTCGCACGGATGGCGATGAGGTCGGATTCGGCGGCGAGCCAGTCGATGGCGTTCAGCGCGAGCGCCAGCCCGCCGCTGAGCTGCCTCGGGCCCTCCTGGCCGGGCGGCAGGAACTCGTCGCGCATGAAGCTCGCCGTGCCCGCCACGAGGACGCGTACGTCGTCCGCTGCCTGGGCGGGGGCTTCGACCGCGCCGCCTTCGGAGTCGCTGGTGTTGGAGGGGAACGCCGAGGGAAGCTTGCCTTCGATGGCGACCATCAGTGGGAACGGGCCCGTGTCGCCGGTCATCTGCCACTCGCGCGGGTGCCGTGGCCGGAGCGCGACCGAGGGGCTGGTGTCGCGCCAGCTGTTCTCGCTCGAGCGCGCGAGCACCTCGACGCTCACGCCTTCGGGGGCGGAGGTCAGCGTGAGGCTCGACGGGAAGGGCAGCACGGCGGTCGGGATCCGGAAGAGCGCCGGGTGCTGCATCTGCTCATCGGTGAAGGTCACGATGGGCACGGGCGGGTAGGGCACCGCCACCTGGAGCCCCAGCGGGCCTCGCATCGGTGCGCGGCTGCACTGCCAGTCGAGGACGATGTCCGACTCGACGTTCACGCCGTAGGGGCCCAAGAGGGTGTTCAGGCCCGTGTCCACCGCTTCGACGGTCGGCTCGGGGCCCTGGATGTTGAGCTTGGTGCCGCCGCCGAAGACGCCGAGGGAGCCACCGCGCATCACAAACTGATCGATGTGGCGAAGCTCTGTCTCGCTGAAGGAGGTCTCGGGGGCGATGACGAGCAGCGCCGCCAGCTCGCTGTCGATCTCCTCGGCGGCGCTGACGCCACGCATCTCGTAGGTCGGCAGCGAGGCGCGGAGCCCAGTGAGGCCCTCGTCGAGGGTCGGCCCCTCGTGCCCAGTCACCACGCCGATGGGGCGCCGGTCACCGACGAGCTCCTTGATGGCCATCGTGATCTGGTACTCCAGGCCCGTCGGGTCCTGGATGACGGGGATCGTCTTCTTCTCGCCGAGATACTTGATCACCAGGCCGCGGTAACCTTCTCGAACGCTCACCGCGTCGTTCTCGATGACCTGGTGCGCGACGCGCTGGACGCCGTCCTCCTCGGCTTGGCGGCGTTTGTCCTCGTCGTCCGGGTTGACGAAGCGGACGCGCAGCTTGCCGCCGCTCGCTGCCTCGTATTCGTTGAGGAGGTCGCGGACGTACTGCTCGGTGCTGTTGAACGGCGGTGGGAGGTTCTCGGTGAAGTAGGCCGTGATCTCCATCCGATCGTCGAGGTCGGCGACCAGCTCGCGGGAGCCATCCGAGAGGCTCCACAGGCGGCTGTCCGTGACATCCAGACGGCCCACGTTGAGGAACGTCAGCAGGAAGTTGAGCACCACGACGATGCCCACGGCCAGGGCGAGGAAGCCCAGAGACGATGCGGCGGCGGATGAGCGTTGCTTGGACATGACGTCAGCTCCAGCGGCGGCTTTCGAGGGCCCGGAACGCGACCATCAGGGTGAGGGCGGTCACGGAGAGGAAGAACACGACGTCGCGCAGGGCGATGACGCCGCGACGCATGCTCTCCACGTGGAAGTCGAAGGAAACCGCTTCGGCGATACCGACGAGCGGCGCCGGGAAGAACGGCAGGAACTTGTCGAGGAGGAAGAAGAAAACCGACGCGCCCAGGGCGGTGAAGAGAGCGACCAGCTGGTTGTCGGTGAAGCTCGAGGTCATCAGTCCGACGCCGATGAGCGCCGCGCCCTGCAAGAGCAGGCCGACGTAGCCGGCGAACACGGGCCCCCAGTCGAGGTTGCCCAGGCTCGCCACGCTGAAGCAGTAGGGCAGGGTGAGCAGCAGCATCACGCCGTAGAGACCGAGGGCGCCCAGGAACTTGCCGACGATCACCTGAGCATCGGTGACGGGCATCGTCAGTAGCAACTCGATGGTGCCGGTGCGCTTCTCTTCCGCGATGAGGCCCATGGTGAGGGCAGGCAGCGCGAAGTAGTTGATGAGGGCGAGGTAGCGGAACATTTCCCGCATCGTCGCGCGGCCGAAGAGGAAGAAGGTCTCCCAGAAGAGGAAGCCCAGGATGAGGAGCACCAAGCCGACGACGATGTACGCGATCGGTCCGTTGAAGTAGCTGGCGAACTGTCGCCGAGCGATGACCATGGTCTTGCTGTTCATCACTCCTCCTCCTTGGAGGCGGACGCAGATTCCTGCGCGGCGTCTTCGTCATCGGTCGCGTTCGAAGCGTCCCGCGCTTCGTCCCGCGCTTCGTCCCGCGCTCGCTTCTTGGCGCGCGCTTCCGCGATTTTCTTTTGGCGCCCGGACATCGCCGCGCTCGTCGCCGCCGTATCGCCGGTGGTCAGCTCGCGGAACACCTTGTCGAGGCTCTCGGCCTTCTTCTCGAGACCGAGCAGCACCAGCTCGTGGGCGACGGTCGCCTGCACGACGCTCGCCCGGAGGTCGATGTCGGCGCTCCGTGGCAGGAGCACGAAGCAGAGCTCGGCTTTCGCATCGGTGCTCTTGGGCCGCACCTGGGCCACCCCTTCGACGCTGCCGAGGATCTCGCGGACCTTCTTGGGGTCGGCACCTTCCGCCTGGATCGTGACGACGTAGTTGGCCTTGCCCGTGCGCTCGCGGAGCTCGTCGGGGGTGTCGTCGGCGACGAGCCGACCCCTGCTGATGATCAGGACCCGGTCGCAGGTAACCTGGACTTCGCCCAGGTCGTGGGTCGAGAGGATGACCGTACGCTCACGCCCGATGTCCCGGATGAGCTCCCGAATCTCCGCGGCCTGGTTCGGATCGAGGCCGCTCATCGGCTCGTCGAGGATCAGCACGGGGGGCTCGTGGATGAGGGCCTGAGCCAGCCCGACCCGCTGCCGGTATCCCTTGGAGAGCGCACGGATCTCCTTGGCGATGACGTCGCCCAGGGATGTCTGTTCGACGGCACGCCGGATGTGCTTGCGCGCCTCCTCGCCCTTGTAGCCGCGGAGCTCGGCGACGAACTGGAGGTACTCGAGCACGAGCATCTCGGTGTACAGGGGGGTGCTCTCGGGCAGGTACCCCAGGGCGCTCCGCACCCCCATCGGATCGTCGAAGATGTCGCAGCCGTTGACGCTCGCGGTGCCGGAAGTGGGCGCAATGAAGGTCGTCAGGATCTTCATCGTCGTGGTCTTGCCGGCGCCGTTGGGGCCCAAGAAGCCGACCACCTCGCCCTTTCGGACCTCGAAGCTGACGTCCTTGAGAGCCGTCACCGGCCCGTAGGTCTTCGAAAGGTCCCGAGCCTCGATCATCACGTCACTCATGCGCGTTGCCTCTGAAGTCGGGGCGCAAGAGACGCCTTGTCGAAGTGCCACTCCTGCGCGGGCGCTGACTTGTATCCATCACGCCACGAGAGTCAACCCTCGTCTGGCCGCCGGAACGCCTCGGAGAGTGCAGCATTTCGGCCAGCCCCAGGGTAGAGTGCGTTCTCTCACGGTGGCGCGAAGTGGCGCGTTCGTGCTCGGGGGCAGGCGGAAAGGCTCGCTTTGGCACGGCGGAACCTTCCGGTCGCCAATTGGGCGTCGTTTCGCGCCCTCCGCTAGACTCGTGATCGGTTTGGGGTGGCACACCGAATTTTGGAGTGCCCGGGAGCGACGAAGTCGTGACGGGTCGGCGCCGACCGATCACCAAGGTCGGTGAACGAGGTATGGACATGCAGCTCAGGCACCTTGCGACGCTTTCGTTCGCCATCGCGCTCGGCGCGTGCGGACGTACCCCTCTCGATACCTTCCAGGACGGAGGCGGCTTCGATGGAGCCGTGGACGGCGGCTTCGACGGTGGCTTCGACGGCGGCGCTTGCACCACCGACGAGGACTGCGACGACGGCTTCGCTTGCACTGGGGTCGAGCGCTGCGAGGCGGGCCGCTGCGTCCCCGGCAGTCCGGTCCGCTGCGACGACGGTGTGGCCTGCACCGTCGACCGCTGCGTCGAGGCGACCGGCGGCTGTCAGTTCGTGCCCGACGCCGAACGCTGTCCCATGGGCGAGGTGTGCTCCGAGGTCGACGGTTGCCGCGCCGTGAGCTGCACAAGCGATTCGGAGTGCGACGATGGCTTCGTATGCAATGGCGTGGAGACCTGTGGGCCCGACGGGTTGTGCGCCCCGGGGGAAGCCCCCGCCTGCGACGACGACGTGGCCTGTACCCTCGACGAGTGCAGCGAAGAGGCGGGCGGTTGCAGCTTCGTCCCGGTCGACCGCCGATGCGACGACGGACGCTTTTGCAACGGAGCCGAGGTCTGCGATGCGACCGTCGGTTGCGTTGGCGGCGATCCGATCGCGTGCCCCGACGACGACGAGTGTGGTGTCGGCTTCTGCGACGAGGTGACCCGTGGGTGCGCGATCATGCCCTTCGACGGCGACGGAGACGGGGCCATCCCGGTGCGTTGCGGAGGGACCGACTGCGACGACGACGACGCCACGGTGGCGCCAGGGCGGCCCGAGCTCTGTAGCGACGGCCGCGACAACGACTGCAACGGGCAGGTCGACTGTGCCGATGCGGCCTGCGCGGCCGACCCCGGCTGCGTCATGTGCCTTCCTTCCGCCGACCGGGAGGTGCGTTGCGACGACGGCCGCGACGACGATTGCGACGGCTTCCTCGACTGCGACGACGCCGACTGTCGGGCGAGGCCCGAGTGCGGGATGTGCGAGCCGGTCGGTCGGAGCGAGTTCGACTGCGCGAATTCCGTCGACGAGGACTGCGACGGGCTCGTCGATTGCGCCGACCCAGACTGCGCGCTCGACCGAGCCTGCGCCATGTGCGAGCCGATCTCCACCATCGAGGTGTTCTGCAGCAACGGCATCGACGACGACTGCGACGGGCTCGTCGACTGCGCCGACACGCCTTGCAGCCTCACCCCCGAGTGCATTGGCTGCCTCGACCGAGAGCTTCGCTGTGCCGACGGTGAGGACGACGACTGCGACGGGCTCGTGGATTGCGAGGACCCGGACTGTACGGGTGCGCCGGAGTGCGGCGTCTGCGCGCCCTTCGAGGTGTCGTGCAGCGACGGAATCGACGAGGATTGCGACGGCCTGGTGGACTGCGCGGACGACGAGTGCCGCCTGGACCCGGCCTGCATGAGCTGCCTGCCGGCCGAGATCGGCTGCGCCGATGGGCTCGACGAGGACTGCGACGGGCTGATCGACTGCGGTGACCCGGACTGCGCCGGTCGCGACGAGTGCGCCATGTGCGCGCCCTTCGAGTTCCTCTGCGACGACGGCACCGACGAGGACTGCGACGGTCTGATGGACTGCGCCGACCCGGACTGCGAGCTGGAGCCCGTCTGCGGTGGTTGCGAGCCGAGGGAGACGCGGTGCTTCGATATGCTCGACGAGGACTGCGACGGCCTCGTGGATTGCGAAGACCCCGACTGCACCGGTGCGCCCGGCTGCGGCGCCTGTGCGCCGAGGGAATTCTCCTGCTCGGATGGCTTGGACGACGACTGCGACGGACGCATCGACTGCGACGATCGCGACTGCCGCACGGACCCGTTCTGTATGGTCTGCGCTCCCCGGGAGCGGAACTGCCGCGACGGCATCGACAACGATTGCGACGGGTTCACCGACTGCGAGGACTTCGATTGCCAGGTCGACATGACCTGCTGCATGCCGGTGCCGGAAGTGTGCGGCGACGGTGAGGACAACGACTGCGACACGCTCGTGGACTGCGCCGATCCGGATTGCGTCGACGATGCCGCCTGTTGCAGGCCGCGCCCCGAGCGCTGCGGCGACGGCAACGACAACGACTGCGACGGGGCGGTGGACTGCGCCGATTCGGACTGCTCGGTCGATCCCCGTTGCTGCGTTCCACGGCCCGAGAGCTGCCGGAACGCGAGTGACGACGATTGCGACGGGCTCGTGGACTGCGAGGACCCCGACTGCGACGGAGACCCGGGATGCTCGGCGTGCCTGCCCTTCGAGCTTTGCAACAACGCCATCGACGACGACTGCAACGGCCTGGCCGACTGCGACGATTTGGCCTGCGTGCTCGAGCCGACGTGTTCGGGGGCGTGCGTGCCCGAGGAGTGCCGTAACGGGCGCGACGACGACTGCGACGGAATGGTCGACTGCGCCGACCCGGACTGCGCGTCGAGCATTCTGTGCTCGGTTTGTGTGCCCGAACAGTGTGACATCCCCCTCGACGAGGACTGCGACGGACTGGTCGACTGCGCCGACCCGGACTGCGCGAGCGACCCCGCCTGCTCACCGGTTTGCTTGCCGACGGAGGCGAGCTGCATCAACGGCAACGACGACGACTGCAACGGCCTGACGGACTGCGAG
>JALVDI010000461.1 GCA_027009115.1 Polyangiaceae bacterium
GGGGCCAGGCATCGCTGAAACCCCCAGGCTCTTTCTCGCCGCCGCCGCTGCGGCCGCGTATGCTGGGCATCCCATGGCCCACATCCGCATCGGCGACATGCTGGTGGCTGCCGGTTTCGTCACGCAAGACCAGGTCGACCAGGCCCTCGCCTCCCAGAAGTTGAACGGGCGTCGCCTGGGCGAAGAGCTCATTGCGCTGGGGTTCGTCACCGAGACGCAGATGACTCAGGTGCTCTCGAATCAGCTCGCGATCCCATGGGTTTCCCTGAACCACGTGGAGTTCTCGCGAGAGCTCCTCGATCGGATCCCCGGCTCGCTGGCGCGGGACCACGGGGTCATCCCGATCTACGAGCGCGTCGTGCGCCGCGAGGGCGAGACACTCTTCGTCGCCATGGCGGACCCGACGAACCGCGAGGCGCTCAGCGAAGTGGCCGCGGTCGTCGGCATGCCGGTCAAGCCGATGGTGGCTCCGCCGACGGATATACGAAACGCGATCGAGGTTTACTACTTCGGCGTTCCGCCCGCGTCCCTCGTTCCTCCGCCTCCGGCCGAGGACGAAGCCGAGATCGAGATCGAGGAGCTCGACGAGGCGCAGCAGCGGGCCGTCGAGCAGGTCGCCCAGAAGGTGGAAAGCCAACCCAACAAGCCCGCGCCGGCGCGTTTCTTGACCTTGACCCTCCTGGATGGAACGACCGTGCGCTTGCCCGCGCCCGCAGGGGCCGCCGGCACTTCCGCCGCCGCGGCGAGGAAGCCCGTCGGCTCTGAATTGATCGCCGCGCTCGCGAAACGCGAACCCTTGGTGGCCGCGGCCTTGAAGGTGCTCCTCGACAAGCACCTGATATCGGACGGTGAGTTGCTCGCCGCTTACGAGACCTACCGAGAAGGTTGAGCGGGATGTTGCGGACGCTCTTGTCGCTCGTCGGGTTGGCCGTGGTCGGCTACGTGTTCTTCTTCGTCCCCCTCGGTCAGCGCACCTTGTACCAGCATGCGCGGCGCATCGCCGGGACCGAGGAGGCGCAGGAGCTTGGGCGTGAGGCCGCCGTCGCCGCCGAAGAGCTCAAGGAGCACCTGGAAGAGCAGATCGAGCGGCACGTCCTGGACGCCGGTCCGGACGCACCTTCCGCGGCGCCCTCATCTGCGCCTGCGCCGGAGGAGGCGCCGTAGCCGGGCCGGGAACCGTCGCTGGATCACGCGCCCGGTCGAGGCCAGGATGGACGCCAGCGCCTGGTCGAAGCGCTCGAAGAGGGCCCCCTCGGGGGCGTCGAGATCGGCGAAGACCTCGCGCCAGCGCTCGTCGACGCCGCTCACCGCTGTTGGGATCCCCACTGTGGCAAGGCGTTCGACGATCTCCAGCACGGCCGCGCCACGGGAACGCTCGGGCTCCAGGAGCCCACCGATATCCACGAGGGCGCCTGCGCCCTGAGCGCCGAAGACCTCCCGCGCAAACGCCTCGCCACGCGCTCGCAGGGCGGATGCCTCGTGGTCGCCAACCAAGATCAGCGCCGCGAGGTCTGAAGCGAGGGGCAAGGTGGGGATGGCCCGGACCGCCCGCTCGGCCAGCCTGGCCGCCAGCGCCTCCTCTCGGCCCCGCACGTAACCTTCCTGGCAGGACACCTGCAGGGCCTGGACGTAAGCCTCGGGGAGCGGAGGCCCGCCGAGCGCGTGGAGCAAGCATGGGACCAAGAGGAACGCGCCCATGGGGGTGAGCCCCTGTATCGCCGCGCGTCGGCCGAGGAGATGCACCATGGCGAGGCTCTCGTGGTGGTCCAGCGAGATCTCGTCGGCGGTGGTCGCCATCGTCGTTGCGAAGCGCAGCGCCTCGGCTGCTGGGCGAACCTCCGCTGCCAGCTCCTCGGCGATGGCTCGATCCTCGGCGAAGGTCGCCGCCTCGCGAAAGCGGGCCAGAAAGGCGTCGACGATCATGTCGGTGAGCTCGTCGACCTCGCCGACCTCGGTGCCCTCGCCCACGCCTGTGGGTATAGGCGGGGATGGTCGGGGACGCACCCCTCGATCGAACCCGTCGCCGCCTCGTGGGACGAAGCGCCCCGCTCTTTTGACCCTGCCCCGGTGCTGCCGTACTCCCTTGGCATGGCCATCATCGTCCAAAAGTACGGTGGGAGCTCGGTCGCCGACGTCCAGAAGATCCACCGCGTTGCGGAGAAGATCGTCGCGACTCGGAGCGCCGGCCATGAGGTCGTGGTCGTGGTTTCGGCGATGGGCAAGACCACCGATCAGCTTCTCGCGCTGGCGCATCAGGTGGACGCGAGCCCTCCGCGCCGGGAGCTCGACATGCTCCTGTCGACCGGCGAGCGCGTCACGATGGCGCTCCTCTCGATGGCGATTCAGAAGCGCGGCGTTGACGCGATCTCGTTCACGGGCTCTCAGAGCGGCATCATCACCAACGACCGCCACTTCGACGCGCGCATCATCGACGTGCGGCCGCATCGCGTGGAAGACGAACTGGCCCGTGGGCGCGTGGTGATCGTCGCGGGCTATCAGGGCATGAGCTACAAGCGCGAGATCACCACCCTCGGCCGGGGAGGCAGCGACACCACCGCCCTGGCCATGGCCGCGGCTCTCGGAGCCTCCCATGCCGAGATCTACTCGGACGTCGACGGGGTGTACTCCGCGGACCCACGGACGGTCCCGCAAGCTCGGCATCTGCCCGAGGTGGGGTATGACGAGATGCTCGAGATGGCGACCTCCGGGGCGAAGGTGTTGCACGCCAAGGCTGTGGAGATCGCCCGACGCGCAGGTATCGCGATCCGCGCCCGCGCGACCTTCGCAGACGGTCGCGAGACGCTCGTTCACGACCGCGCACACGACGGCCGAGTCCGCGCGGTGGTCGGCCAGAAGGGCCTGGCCCGCGTGCACCTTCGGCGCGAGCCGAAGGCCGCGATGCGTCGCCTGCGCGAGTCTGGGGTCGCGTTCCGCGACTGGCGCCTGTCCGAGGGGCGCGTGCGGGCGATCGTCGCGGCCGACCAGACCCCGGATTGGCCGCGACGGAGAGAGGAGCTGGAGCGCGAGTTTGGCGCGGAGGTCGAGGAGGGCCTCGGTTCGCTCTCCGTCGTCGGTGGCGACGACCGGACGGCGGCGCGGCTCGTCGAGCTCATCGAGGAGCTCGGCATGGCGGCCGACGAGGTCGCGGTGCATCCGCTCCGAGTCAGCGCGATCGTGCAGCAGAGCCAGGTCGACGACGCGGTTCGCGCCTGCCACGCGGCGCTGGTATATCCGGGCCATGAATGAGGCGTCCCGATGAGCGCGACGGTTCTCGTCGTCGATGACGAGAAGAACATCCGGCGTACCCTGCGGATGGTGCTCGAGGGCGCGGGCTTCGAGGTCTTGGACGCCGAGAGCGCGGAGGAAGGCATGAAGCTCTTGGACGAGGGCGTGGACCTCGTCATCCTCGACGTGCGGCTCCCCGGCATGAGCGGCCTGAAGGCTCTCGAGACGATCCGGGCGCGGCCGGAGACCCGCAGGCTTCCCGTGTTGATGATCTCGGGGCATGCCTCCGTGGCCGAGGCCGTCAGCGCCGTTCAGGCCGGCGCGACCGACTTCTTCGAGAAGCCGCTCGATCGCGATCGCGTCCTCGTCAGCGTCCGGAACGCGCTGCAGACCTGGCAGCTCCAGCGGGAGGTCGAGCGTCTTCGCGCTTCGGCGGAGCAGCGCTACGAGATGATTGGCGAGAGCAAGGTCATGCGGGAGCTCTTCGCGCAGATCGAGAAGGTCGCGCCCACCAACGGTCGCGTCTTGATCACCGGGGAGAGCGGCACCGGCAAAGAGCTCATCGCCCGGGCCATCCACCGGCTCTCGGCGCGCAGCGACGGCGCTTTCGTGAAGGTAAACTGCGCGGCCATCCCGGCGGAGCTCATCGAGAGCGAGCTTTTTGGCTACGAGCGCGGAGCCTTCACCGGCGCGCAGGGGCGCCGCAAGGGGATGTTCGAGCTCGCGGATGGGGGAACGCTCTTCCTCGACGAGATCGGAGACATGAGCGCCAGCGCGCAGGCCAAGGTGCTGCGCGCGCTTCAAAGTGGCGAAATCGTCCGGGTCGGCTCGGAAAAGAGCATCTCGGTCGATGTACGGGTCCTGGCCGCGACGAACAAGGACCTCGAAGCCGAGGTCAAGGACGGGCGCTTTCGCGAGGACTTGTACTTCCGATTGAACGTCGTCCCGATCGTCAGCCCCCCACTTCGGAGCCGGAGCGCGGATGTTCCCCTCCTCGCCAAAGCGTTCCTCCGCGAGTTTTGCAAGGAGAACGGCTTGCGGGAGAAGCCTATCGACGCAGAGGTTCTGGAGGCGCTCGCGCAACGCTCATGGCCGGGCAACGTCCGCGAGCTCAAGAACGTGGTCGAGCGGATGGCCATCCTCAGCGGCGACCGGATCACCCTCGACGACCTCCCGGACGAGGGGCGCCTGGGCCATGCCAGGCGGGAGGAGGCCCCGGCTCAGGAGCTTCCCCCGACCACGGATGCCTCCGGCAAGCGCATGACCCTCCGAGAGTACCGCGAGAGCGCCGAACGCGCCTACATCCTGGCGACCCTCGAGGACACCGGCTGGAACATCTCCCGAGCGGCGGTCAAGCTGGGCGTCGAGCGCACGAACCTCCACAAGAAGATGCGCTCCTACGGCATCCGGCGGGACACCCGTCGATGAGCCCAACCAAGCGACCATCGCTCAGGCGATCCGTGGACTGAGTGCAACCGACGCCGGGTCGGCGAGCCGAGCAAATGCCGCGTGCTCTCGAGAAGGCAGGGCGTCAATGCGCGGCCTCCGCGGCGGCAGCAGCCGGCACCCGCCGCACCCGCTGGGGGGCGCTCAAGAGGGTGTCCACGCGCCGCAGCTCTCGGCGCGCCACCGCCTCGGTGCTGCGGTAGCCGGTGGCCTGGCGCAAGAGCACCTGCGCCTGCGTCAGCTGGCCGAGACGTCGCCGGCAGTCCGCCTCCTCGACGAGCGCCTGGGGGATCGCCGGGGCGCTGGGAAACCGCCGGCGCAGATCCGCATAGTGTCTCGCAGCGAGGGCGCACTCGCCTCGAGCGCGGTAGTTGCGCGCAAGCCGGAGCAGTGCCTCGGCTACGGGGAGCGAAGCAGGGGCCTGTGGAGCTTCGACGGCTTCAGCGGCGGTTGGGGCCGGCGCTTCGGTGCCCTCGACCCGGACCGGGGGTTCCGTCGGCAGTAGGTGAGGGCGCCTCGCCCCGGGAGGCGCGGGACGGGTCACCGCTGCCGGGCTGGCCATCCCCAAGCCTCCCGAAGCGCGGGCAGTCTGCCGCCGCAGCGTGCTCGCCGGCGTCTCGTCCGCAAGCTCCTGCCTCGTGGCCGACGGAGAGCCCCCGAGTGGACCGCCCGTCGCGGTCGCCGTCTCCGGCGGCTCGCCGGGCGGCGCGGGATGTCGGCTCCGGGTCGAGGCCCTGGTGCGACGGGAGAGCCTCGGCTCTTCGCGGGGCCGCCGGCCCTGCGCGGACGCGGCGGGAGCGACAGGCGACGTCTCGTCCGGCGGTTTCCGCTCCGCGGAGGGCCTTTCCGGGAGGCGGACCTCGGGGGGCGACTCTTCGGTGCGGCGCGGCGCCGGAGCCTCGGGTGGGGCGGAGGCCTCCCCTCGGGGCCGCCGTGGCACCGGCACCAGGCGGGCCAGCTCGTCGGCCTCTTCTTTCGGGCTGTAGGAAACGCCGACGACCACAGCCAGGAGCGCCACCGCTGCCATCGCGAGAGGCGGCCAGGCACGGGACCGTGCGAGCCGGAGCCGAAGGGGGAGGGGCTCGGGCGCCCGCCTGCTCGCCGCGGTTTCGCGTGCGGCCGCGAGGATCGTCTCGCGCGCCGTCGAGGGGAGAGGCTCGAGGGGGAGCACATCGGCCAGGCACTTGGCCTCTTCCAGCCGCGCGAGGGCGTCCCGGCAGGGGGGGCAGTCCTGAACCGCACGGCGAAGCTCCGCCGCCGCCTGGGGCTCCAGCTCGTCGTAGACGAGCTCCACGAGCCTATCCTGGTGCGCGCACGTCATGAGCTCACGTCAGCTCCCCAAGGTAGTCGCGGTAGTCGCCGAGCGCCTCCTGCAGGCGCTCCAGGGCGTAGCGCATGCGGCTCTTGACGGTGTTCTCGGGCGCCCCCACGACCTCGGCGATCGCCTTGAAGGGCATCCCTTGGACCTGGCGGAGCAGAAAGACTTCCCGCTGATCGGGGGGCAGCGCCTCCACCGCTCGGGCGATGTCGACCTGGAGCCTCTGCGCGATCGTCTTGCGGTCCGAGCCTGGTTCGGTACCCGCCAGCCGGTCGACGAGGGGCGCGCTGCCTGTCTCGGAACCCACCGGCGCGTCCAGCGAGCGGTGTCGCCGGAAGACCATCTTGCGTCCGTGGTCGATGCTGAGGTTGCGCGCGATCGTATAGAGCCAGGTGCTGAACTTCGAATTTCCCTGAAACTGCTCGGCCCGCCGGACCACCCGCAGGAAAACCTCCTGGGTGAGGTCCGCGGCGACGTCGCGATCCCGGACGGATCGCAGTAGGAAGTTGTAGATCGGCGTTTCATAGCGTCCCAGCAAGAGCTCGAAGGCTTGGCAGTCCCCGCCCTTGAAGCGACGGAGGAGCTCTTCGTCGGCAGGCTCGGGACGGGTCGTCACGCTCTCCCCGCATTCGGGAGGCGTCGTGAGGGGCATCCCTTTCGACGGGCGGGGGCCCGCTTCGATCTGGACTGACCCCGCCCCTGCACGATGGGCCGATGATACCGCCCCCCACGCCGGCGTCCACGGCCGGCGCAGCACCCCCCATGTCCCCGAGATGCGGTGCCTTTCCCTCCACCAGAGCTCCGTTGATTTCGCGGTTTTGCGTTGCTATAAGCGGAGGGCCCCGCCGTTGGCGTTGTGTTCGGGTAGGTCCAGGATGGACCTGCGGTGGCACTGGGGCGATGAAGACTTTGGTCCCAACGGAATCTTCAGGGGCCTGTGAGAGGGGAAAAGATCATGCGCAGCACGAGGGTGCGGCAGTGGGTGCTCGTCGGTGCCGTGGTCGCGATGAGCGCGTCGGTGACGGGCCTTGCTCAACAGGCGGCCGACACCGAGGGGGAGACGACGGCCCAAGGGGAGACCGCCCAAGGGGAGACCGCCCAAGGGGAGACCGCCCAAGGGGAGACCGCCACCACCGACGACCCGGCCGCGACCGACGATCCGATCGGTGTTCCGGCCGGAGCCGAAGGCCAGGTCGAGCAGACGGCCGAGCGGGAGACCGAGATCGACGCCGGAACCTACGCCGTCCGACTGCGGGACCTGGAGCAGCGCATCAATGAGCTCAAGGAGCAGATCTTCCGCTCGAAAGCGCGGCTGTCGCTCTTGGCGGAGACCGTGCTCCAGGGCGTCGTGGCCGGCGCCCAGGCGATCATCGTCCACGAGAACCGCATGTCCTCGTCCTACCGCCTGGTGAAGGCCGTCTATGCCCTCGACGGTGCCCCGATCTTCAACAAGGCGGACGAGGAAGGGTCGCTCGCCGACCGCGAGGAGTTCCAGGTCTACAACGGGAGCATCGTTCCCGGCGAGCACACCTTGACGGTCAACCTCGAGTACCGAGGCCACGGGTACGGCATCTTCAGCTATCTCAAGGGTTACCGTTTCAAGGTCCGCTCGAACTACTCCTTTACGGCTCCGGAGGGCCGGGCTGTCACGGTCCGGGTCGTCGGCTACGAAAAGGGCGGCCCGACCGCTCCCCTGGAGGAACGGCCCGCGATCCGGTACCAGGAGCGGGTCTCCGACCGAGGCCGGCGGCGCAGCACCGAGGGCGAGGGGGACGAGTGATGCACCGCGGGGGGCCTCTCATCTGGGGGGCGCTCGCCGTTCTGCTCTTTCCCAACCTCGCGGGAGCGCAGAGCGTCGAGGCGCTCAATCGCGAGCTGACGGACATCGAAGGCAAGCTTGGGGAGCTCACCCGAGAGCCGTTGACCCAGAGCAACGTGCGAAGTCCGACCTTCGTGGAAGAGCGCCTGACCGACGGCGAGCTTTTCTACCGACTGCAGGACTATCTCCACGCCTCGATCATCTTCACCGACATCGTCGACAACTATCCGCAGCATCGTGCGTACCCCGACGCTCTCTTCTTGCTGGGCGAAAGCCTCTTCCAGGCGGGGGACTATCTCGGCGCGCGGAGCCGCTTTCGCCAGATCCTCGACCGCGCGAGCGAACCGGCCTTCCGACCCTACGTCCAGCGGGCCTTGGGTCGCCTGATCGAGATCGGGATTCACATTCGGGACTTCGACGGGATCGAGAACTACTTTCAGGCGCTGAGCCGCTTGCCCCCGACCGAGGTCGAGGCGACGACCGCCTACTTTCGAGCCAAGTACCTCTACAACCGCGCGGTGCCCTTTGAGGACGTCGCTGGGGACGACGACGCTGCGGACGACGACGCTGCGGGGCGTGTCGACCTCGAGACGCTCGAGCAGGCCCGAGTGGCCTTCGAGGCGGTCCCCGCGGGGAGCCCCTACTACCCGCAGGCCCGCTACTTCATCGGCGCGATTCACACGCTTCGAGGCGAGTACCCTCAGGCCATCGAGGCGTTTCGGCGTGTGCTCCGTGCGGAGGCCTCGACGCCGGAGCAACAGAAGGTCATCGACCTGACGCACCTCGCGCTCGGCCGCCTCTACTACGAGACCGATCAGCTCGATCAGGCGGTCGAGGCATACCAGGCGGTGCCTCGGACGAGCCCCAGCTTCCACGTCGCCCTCTACGAGATCGCGTGGGTCTACATCCGCCTGGGCGACTCGACCCGTGCCGAGCGTGCGCTCGAAGTGCTGAGCGTCGCTGCCCCCGACAGCCCCTACATCCCTGACGGTAAGGTGCTGCGCGGCAACCTCTTGCTCCGGAACGGCCGATTCGACGACGCCAACGAGGTCTTCCGGGAGGTGCGTGCCGAGTTCGGACCGGTGTACCGCGAGCTCGAGCAGGTGCGCGAGGATCATTCGGATCTTCTCGGGTACTTTCGCGAGTTGGTTCGCACCAACATGGAGACCTTCGACGTC
>JALVDI010000462.1 GCA_027009115.1 Polyangiaceae bacterium
TCCCTCCGCGCCTCCCGGCACGAGGTAACCTCGCCGGTGTGCCTACCGAAAGCTCTTGAGCCGCTCAAGCATCTCGACAACCCGCTCCCGCGTCTCGCCCCAGTTGGCGGGCGCGAGCTCGAGCACATTGCGCTGGTCCCACGATGGCAGCAGCCACATGACGTCGGTGAGATACGCCCACGGCTCGATCCCGTGGAGCTGGCAGGAAGCGATCAACGAGGTGATGGTGCAATTGACGTCCGCGCCGACGTCGCTGCCGAGGAAGGTCCAATTCTTTCGCCCGACGACGAGACGCCGGAGCTCAAGCTCCGAGACGTTGTTGTCGATCCGTACCCTGCCATCGCGCAGAAAGCGGCAGAGCGGGCGCAGCTGGTTGACGACGTAGTTCATGGCCTTGCGAACAGGCGCGTGGTCCGGAAGCTCGTCGCGCTCATTGCGGATCCACTCGAGGAGCGCGCGGAGGATGGGGCGCGCTAGACGCGCGCGCTGCTCCTTGTCGGCGGTCTTCCTCTTCGGGTTGTAGGTCTGACGCTGGATCTCGAAAAGCCGGTTGATGAAGCCGATGCCGACGAGCGCTCGCGCTCTGTCGAACGTGAGCGCGTCGAAGAACTTGCGCCTCGCGTGAGACCAGCAGCCGGCCTCGAAGAGGCTCTTGTCGCCGTCGCTGGCGTTGGTGCGGAAGAGCTCATGGTAGACGGCGTGCGCGTCGCACTGAAGGTAGCCGGTGAAGCCCTCGAGCAGCTTCGCGACCGACGCGCCGTCGTTCTTCTCCACCCAGCGGAAGAAAACGTGCTTGGCCTCAGCGAGCACGACGTAGAAGTGCAGGCGTCGACAGCGCTCGAGGTCACGAACGAGGACGCCCGTCGAGTCGGTCGCGCTCCAGGAGGCGTTGTCCCGCGCGTCCTCCCACATCGCGTCGACAATGCGGTCAAGGAGCTTGGCGCCAGTGAAGGTCCAGTCTTGCAAGGTCTGCTTGGATATCGGCAGCCCCTGTCGACCGAAGATGCGCTCTTGCCGATGCAGCGGCAGGTGGTCGCCGTATTTGCTCACCATGACGTGCGCCATCAGCGACGGGCCCGCCGCGCATTTGGGGAACGGCCGCTCGGGGACCTCCGCGACTTCGATCTCGTCATCGGGGCGCTTGTACTTCGGGCGAATCACGTCGAGCCGAACCAAGGACGCTGGACGATACTCGAGGTGACTGGCGATCTCCTCGCCGATGCGTACCCAGTCCCCCTGCTTGTCTGCTGGCTCGAGGACGATCTGCTCCGACGGGAGGTCGATCAGGCGCAGGTTGCGCCGGGAACCCTTGCGCTTTTTACGCTTCTTCGTCGGCGAAGCCTTGGCCTTCTCGACCTCAGCCTCCGGCGCGTCGTGCTCGAAGCGGCCGATGGCCGTGAGCACCCCCAGCAATGAGAGCTGCTCGACCGGCACCCGCTCCCGGCTCGGCGTCTTCAGCCCACGCAGCTGCCGCTTATACTCGAGGAGCAGCACCTCATAGGTCTTGTGCGCGTTGGTCAGCTCTGCTTTGAGCTTCTCGTTCTCTGCGACGACGATGCCCTTCTCTGCGACGACGACGGCGTACGCTTCACGAAGGGCTTCCAGCTCGCTGAGGACTTCTTCCATGGCGAGAGGTGTATCGGCGCTGCGCCAGAAGTGATCGCACTGTTTCGTCTGCTTCCTGTCGAATCTCGCGCTTGGAAGGCGACCGGCTCACTCCGTCGAGCAGGAACGCGAGCGTCGCCGCGTCGATACTCACGTGCTCCTCGTCCCCCGTTGGCAGCCGCACTCGCCGGTCACCGTCGAGGCGCTTATAGAGCAAGCACCATCCCGTCCGGTCGCGCCACAGCACCTTGAGCCGATCGCGTCGACGGTTCACAAACACGAACAGCCCGTTCCCCACGGGGACGCCAAACGCCTTGGCCTCCTCGCTCAGCCCGTCGATGGAGCGGCGCATGTCCGTCGCGCCGCGGGCGAGAAAGATGCGGAGGTTGCCC
This sequence comes from Polyangiaceae bacterium, assembly GCA_027009115.1. Lineage (GTDB taxonomy): Bacteria > Myxococcota_A > Polyangia > Polyangiales > Houyiibacteriaceae > JALVDI01. Next base: position 1,998 of record JALVDI010000462.1, read on the forward strand.
GGGATCAAAGCAGCGCATCCACGACGGCCCGCAGATGAGTCGCGTCGAAGTCCGCTGGAACATTGATGCGAGCGCCGCCGACCTCAACAACAAGCGAGGCGTGAGAGACACCCAGCTCCACGAACCGACCGCCCGCGCGTCGGCGCCAGTAGTAGTATTGGGCCGCGCTCACGCCCTCGCGGCGGCAGAACGCCGCGACGGATTCGTGCGGATCGTAGCGGGAGAGGCGGGCGGACCATTCTGCTGATTTCGACATCTCATCGAACTACGACGACGAGCACACCGCGTCACGACGTGGTTGCTCGGACGGATACCTGTTGAT
>JALVDI010000463.1 GCA_027009115.1 Polyangiaceae bacterium
AAGAAGTAGTCGCTCCACGCTGCGGCACGGCACCGATCAAGGGAACGCCGACCCAGGAACGAAGGGCTCCGCTCCCCGCGGAGCCCTCGTTGCGTTTGGTGATCAGCTCGTCCGCGATCCGAAGTCTGACTCCATTCCGATCTCCCGCGGGAGGCGCCTGCACCCAAGGACATCGAGGCTCACGAGCTGCTGCAACCCCTCGGGGCCGAGGACGGCGAGGGCGTCTTCCATCGGGAGCGCGCGCTCCCCGAGGGCAACCCAGAGAGCCCGAACGGCTCGGTCGATCTCGAGCACGACCACGTCGTCGCCCGCCCGCCCGACGAGCCAGGCGCCCCCCTCCGCGGAGGGCTCGGCGACCTCACCGGCGTGCACGGAGACGACGTCCCATGGAGCTTCGAAGAGCGTGAAGGCGTCGTTGCGCACGACGTGGTCGCCTCCCTGCTCGCAGAGGGAAGGCACGCCGGTCGAAACAGGGGGCGCCGACAGGATGGTTTCCAGACGTACGAGGTCCGCAAGCCAGTGGCCCCGTTCGCGAAGAAACGCCTCGAGCCGCTCGCCCAGCGGGCCCCGGCGCGGGGGCGTGGCGGCGAAGTCCACCAGCGCACCCTCGTCGAGGATCGACGCGACGACCGGCGCGACCGAGCCTACCCCCTCGGCGAGCTGCGGGAGCGCCAGGCCCCCGCAGCCGTCCGCGAGCACCCGCCCGGCGCCCTCGCGCAGGCCCTCTTCGATCGCCACGCGCCAGGCGTCGACCTCGCGCAGCGGCCGGTCCGCCGACAGCAAGGCCACCGTCGCCGTCGGGTCCACCCGCGCCGCCCGCAAGAGCCAGTCCCAGGTGGTGCGCTCACGGCGCCGGACCTCGAGCTCGTCCGCGCTCAGCTCCACGTCCCCGAAGAAGAGGCGCGCGTGGGTCGCCTCGACGGCGGCACGGAGCTCGCGGACGGAACGCTCGTGCGGCACACGCTCGAGCACCGCCCCGGTGGCCTCGTCCGTGAGCCGCGCCCAGTGCCCGACGACATAGGCCGTCGCATCGCTCGCGGCGTCCAGGCGTGCGTCGGGCAACTGACGGGGCGAGGAGAGGCGGCGCCCCGTCGCGAGCTCACGGTCGATCACCGCGAGCTCTTCGGCCACGTGCCTCAGGCCGGAGCGCAGCCACCGGAGGGTACGGCGGACACGACGACGGAGGGCGTCGTCGTCCTCGTGCAGCCAGCGGGCGTCGGTGAGGCGGGGCTGGACGGGCGTCCGGTGGCGGTCGAATCCGTCCTCATCGAGGCGGGCGAGCTGATCGTGACCGTACCACAGCGCGACCGGCAGCAGCTCGTTGAGGCGCGCACCCAGATAGAGCTCGAAGCGACTCATGTCCGCGCGAAAGAAGAAACCGACGGCTCGGTGAAGCAGCTCGTGGGGTCCCCACTTGGCAACGTGCGCGGGGTCGAAGACGGCTTGCGGCGCCTCCGCCTGGAACGACTGGTACTTGCCGACATGCAGCACGCCCCGATCCCACAGACCGTGCTCCGGGTCGGTCACGCCGAAAGACCAAGGCAGCAGCGCGCGGCGCTCGCGGTGGGCGGACGTCGCGCCCACCTCGACCCCGAGGGCCACCGCGCGCAGCCCGAACGGTGAAGCCGCCACCTCGCCGATGGGCAGCGCGGCCAACGCGCTGAGCGCCTCGAGGTCGACCTCGCGCAGCTCACGTAGCCAGGCCACGAGGAGCCCCGCAAGCGCCTCGTCGTCCAGCGCGCTCAGCACACTCAGGCCCCCTTCGATGGGGGCTAGCCCGGGGATGCGCAACGTCAAGAGACGACACCATACGCCAATCCGGCGGCGTGGGGAGCCGACAGCCCCCCCGCTGCATCCCCGCTCAGTTGACGCGCGGAGCAAGCTCGCGAAGGATCGAGACATGCGCGCTCTGGTCCTGCTCGCCCTTGCGCTCGCTTCCGTGACAGGTTCCGTGCGCGCCCAAGAGGGAGCGGAGGACGGCTCCGGTCTCGCGCCGGCGCCAGCGCGAGAGGGGAACCCGAACACGGAACGCGCGCAGGATCGACCCGCCGAACCCGCTGGGCGGGACGCCGCACCTCCGCATCGACAGAACCGCGAGGAGCGCGGGCAGAGCACCGGAAGCGAGCCGCTCGGGCAGGGCACCGGAAGCGAGCCGCTCGGGCCGGCTACGACCCGACCCGCGCCGGCGCCCCCAGCCCCCAATGCGCTGAGCCCATCGACGCCCAGCGCAGCGGCCCCCTCCATCGAAGCAGTCCCCCCGCCGCCGCCGAGCTACGGCGGCCCGGCGCCACAGCTCGCCACCCCACGGCTCCCGGTCCCGGCAATGGACCCCGCGGTGGCCGCAGAGCTCGCGCGGCTCGAAGCCGAGCGCCGACAGCTCCGCCTCGGCGGCCGCGTGGCCCTTCTGGCGGGAGGCTTCGGCGGAGCCGGCGCCGCGGCCCTGCTGGCCGTGAACTTCGCCGTGGAGGAGTACATCTCGAGCGGCTGCACCCGCTGCGGCCGCAACCCCGGAACGATCGTCTTCGGGGCCCTCGGCGTCGTCGCCTTCGGCCTCGGCGTCACCGGGCTGATCCTCCTCATCCGCCGGCTGCGGGAGCGACGCGACCTGAGTCGACGCATGCGCGAGCTGCGCTCTCGCGCAGGCCCGCAGCCCGTCGCGCTGCTCCAGTGGTGAGGCGCCCTCAATACCGGTAGAAGCCCTCGCCGCTCTTGCGACCGAGCTTGCCGGCGCGGACCATCTGCCGCAGGAGCGCCGGCGGCCGGAACTGCTCACCGAGCTCTCGGTGCAGGTGCTCCATGATGTGCAGGCGCACGTCGAGGCCGACGAGATCCGTGAGCCGCAACGGCCCCATCGGGTGCCGGTAGCCGAGCTCCATGGCCTTGTCGATCGCCTCGGGGCTCGCGACCCCCTGCTCGACCATACGGATCGCCTCGCAGCCAAGGATGATGCCCAGCCGGCTGGTGGCGAACCCAGGCCAGTCGTTGACCACGATCGGTTCCTTGCCGAGGCGGCGACCGAACGCCAGGACAGTCTCCACCGTCGCCTCGTCGGTGCGGAGCCCGCGGATGATCTCGAGCAGGGGCATGATCGGTACGGGGTTGAAGAAGTGCAGCCCCACGCAGCGCTCCGGCCGGTCCGTCGCCGCCGCGATCTCGGTGACGCTGAGCGACGAGGTGTTCGTCGCCAAGATCGCGCCCTCGGGGGTCCGCTCGGCCAGCTCGGCGAAGAGCTCGAGCTTGAGCGCGATCTTCTCCGGGACGGCCTCGACGACGAGGTCGGCGTCCTGGGCAGCCTCCGCAACCGAGGTCACCGCCTCGATGCGGCCCACTGCCGCGTCGGCGTCTTCTTTGGAAAGCCGCTCCTTGGCGACGAGTCGCTCGAGGCTCGCACGGACACCGGCGAGCCCACGCTCGAGAGCCTCCTCGCTCACGTCCTGCAGAAGGACATCACACCCCGCTACGGCACAAACCTGGGCGATGCCGTGGCCCATCGTGCCCGCGCCGATCACCGCGACTGTTCGAATCTCGCTCATCCCTTGCTCCTGTCGATCGCGACGAGGCCCTGGTACCACGAGCGGACCGGACGGCCCAGCGACTCCCTCGGCGACGAAAGCCGGCACGCGGAGGAACCCCTGAGGTACCCTCGCGCCCCCTTGCGGCTGCTCCTCCTCGGCCTCGACTGCGTCCCCCCCTCGATCGCCTTCGACCGCTGGGCGGACCTGCTCCCAAACCTCGGCTCTCTCCGCCGTGAGGGCCTGTGGGGCCCGCTGCGGTCGTGCTTCCCGCCGATCACCGTCCCCGCCTGGACCTGCATGGTCTCCGGGCGCGACCCTGGCGAGTTGGGCCTGTACGGCTTCCGAAACCGATCCGACGGCTATGACCTGCGCGTCGCAACCTCGGCGGATGTCCGGGTCAAGCGCCTCTGGGACCGTCTGGGCGAGGCGGGCCACCGCGTCGCGTCGCTCTTTGTGCCGCTGACCTCCCCCCCAACGCCGCTGCGCGGCCACATGGTGTCTTGTTTCCTCACACCCGGGCCCACATCGCCGAGCACCTTCCCGCCGCAGTTCCAAAGCGAGCTCGAGGCCCGCTTCGGCCCGTACCGCATGGACGTCGAAGGCTTCCGCGGAGGCGACCTCCGGCGCATCTGCGAGGAGCTGCACGGGATGCTCGGCCAACACTTCGCGATGGCGCGGCACACCTGGCGGACGCACCGGCCCGACTTCCTGATGATGGTCGAGATGGGACCCGACCGCCTGCATCACGCCCTCTGGCACCACATGGACCCGGCGCATCCGGACTACCGCGAAGGCAACCGATGGGAGGCGGAGGCGCAGCGCTACTACGCGGCCCTCGACGCGGAAGTGGGACGCTTCCTCGACGAGGTCGGGGACGACACGACCGTGATCGTGGCCTCGGACCACGGAGCCCGAGCGTGTCTGGGCGGCGTGGCGGTCAACGAGTGGCTGGCCCAGCGCGGGCTGCTGCGGCTGCGACACCGGCCGGCGGCGCCCACGCCGCTCCGGGAGGTCGTGGACTGGAGCCGCACCGCGGCGTGGGCGGAAGGCGGCTACTACGCTCGCGTCTTCCTGAACATTCGAGGCCGTGAGCCTCGAGGCGTCGTCGCCCCGGAGCAAGCGCCGGCGCTGCTGGAGGACCTGGCCGCCGGTCTCGTGGCGATGGGGCCGGAGGGAACCCGGGTCTTCCGGCCCGAGGAGCTCTACGGCGAAGTCCGTGGCAAGCCTCCCGAGCTGCTGGCGTTCTTCGGCGACCTGGCCTATCGAAGCGTCGGGACCGTCGGGCACGGCGGTGTGCGCGTAGGCGCCGAGGACGGCTGCAACCACGACTGGGACGGCGTCTTCGTCATGCGTGGCCCCGGCATCCGAAGCGGGCAGGTCTCCGCGGCAATCCACGACGTCGGACGCACGGCTCTGGGGCTCTTCGAGGTGCCTGCCGATAGAAGATGGCGAGGCCGCGACTGGTCGGCGCGCCCGCCTCAGCCGAAGTAGCGCTCCCCGTGATCGCAAAGGAGGGTGACGACCCGCTGCCCCGGAGCCATCCGTCGCGCCACCTCCCGCGAGGCGTGGACGTTGGCCCCCGAGGAGGGCCCCACCAAGAGCCCCTCCTCACGCGCGAGCCGACGCCTCATGCGGTCGGCTGCCATGTCCGTGACCGTCACGATCTCGTCGATGAGCGCGCGGTCGAGGACCGCCGGCACGAACCCTGCGCCGAGCCCCTGGATGCCGTGCAGCCCCGGGCGGCCGCCGCTGAGGACGGCGCTCGCGCGCGGCTCGACGGCGACGACCCGTAGCTCGGGTCGGCGCGCCTTGAGGACCCGGCCGACCCCGGTGAGGGTCCCGCCGGTGCCGACGCCCAGGACGACCGCGTCCAGCCGGCCTCCGGTGTCCGCCCAGATCTCCTCGGCGGTGGTCTCGGCATGCGCCTGAGGGTTGGCCGGGTTGTCGAACTGACTCGGCATGTAGGCGCCTCGCTCCCGCACGAGCTCCTCGGCCCGCTCCACGGCGCCGGCCATCCCCTCTTCGGCGGCCGTGAGCACGACCTCAGCCCCGTAGGCCTTGAGGATCTCGCGGCGAGCGGCGCTCATGTCCTCGGGCATGACGATGACGCAGCGGTAACCACGAACCGCGGCGATCATCGCCAGGCTGATGCCCGTGTTGCCGCTGGTCGCCTCGACGAGAACATCCCCTGGAGTGAGCTGGCCGGCGGCCTCGGCCGCCCGGATCATCGCCAGCGCCGGCCGGTCCTTGACCGATCCACCCGGCTCCCGCGCCTCGAGCTTCCCGAGGACCTCCGCGCCCCCCTCGGGCGAGAGCTTCCCGAGCCGCAGCAACGGAGTCCGGCCGACGAGATCCAGCACCGAACCGGCGATGTGCTCGGCCATCGGCCAAGCATAATGCGTCGCGCCCCCGATGCGAATCCGAGAGGCTGGAGAAAACTTCGCCTTCTTAAGAGATCCGTAAGCTCTGCGGCGTCTTCCTTCACGAGGCCCCGACGGGCCCTACGAAGGAGCACGACCATGACGACGATCCCCCGCAGCACCCTCCGCGCAATTCTCGTAGCATCCCTCGCCCTGGCGCCCTGGGCGCTGAGCATCTCACAGGCGGCGGCCCAGAGCGACGTCTCGGGCGTCGAAGGCCGGCGAGCCCTCCACGAACCGCACGGCAGGCGCCGTCGACACCGACGCCGCCAGGGGACGCGCAAGCTCCTCGATGAGCTCGACCTCACGGACGCCCAGCGCGCACAGATCCGAGCGATTCGCCAGTCCACCCGAGAGCAACTTCGCGAACTGCACGGTCGCTCGCCGCAGACGCGAGCCGCCAAGCGCGCGCTGCGCCGCCAAGCCCGCCGCCGGATGCGCGAGGTGCTCACGCCCGCACAGCAGAGCCGCCTCGACGAGCTGCGCGCGGAGCGGCGGGCGCGGCGCCTCGATCGCCGCGTGTCGCGCATGCGCGAGCACCTCGGCCTCTCCGGCACGCAGGCCGCACAGATCCGCCAGATCCTGGAGCGGGCGGCAACGCAGCGGCGAGTGCTTCGCGCAGCCGACATGACCCCCGAGGAACAACACAGGCAGCGCCTGGTACTACGGGAGCAGACCCGGGAGGCGATCGACGCGGTCCTCACGCCTGCGCAGCGACGGCTGGCCGCCGAACACCGAGAGCGGGGGCCCCGGCGCCGGGGACGACGGGGTCTCGGCAGACCCCACGGCGGCGGGCGCTGAGCTCAACGACGACGAGCGGGCGAGGGCGTCGTGCTTCGGTGCGGCGCTCTCGCCCTTGGGGGCACCCTCGGGAGAGCCCTCTTCGCCTCGTGCCTTTCCCCGACGACGCTCGCCTCGGGGCCCCGGTTCTTACGGCGCCCTCCCAAGGCGAACGTTGACACCTCCGGCGCTGGGGCGGGACACTCGCCCGCGATGCCGAGCGGAATCCTCTGGGTGCTGCGGCGAACCCTCCTCGCCGCCGCGCTCCTCTCCCCCGTCGCGACCACTGCCATCGTCGAGGCCCAGTGCATCGACGAGGCCATTCGCGATGAGCTCAACGCTCGCCGGCGTTACCGCGGCGTGCAGGAGCGCGTTTTCCAAAAGGCCCTGCGCCACGAGTTGAGCGTCGTCGGAGGCATCTACAGCGCCGATCTGCTGAGCTCCTGGGCCTACGTGGGGGGGAGCTACACCTTCCACTTCAGCGAAGCCCTCGGGCTCGAGCTCGGCTTCGGCTGGAGCCGCGCCGACTCGGAGATCGTCCGGATCATCGAGAACGATCGAGGCGTCGCGTTGCTGCGGGTCGACAACCCCGTCTACATCTACACGGGGCATCTTTTGTGGTCCCTCGCCTACGGCAAGGTGCGTTGGTTCGGCGGGACCATCTCGCGCTTCGACTTCTACCTGGCCGTCGGCGGCGGTGTCACCGACAACCAGACCGCACGGGGCCTCACCTTCAGCGGCGGCTTCGGCCTCAAGTTCTACTTCGGGCAGTGGTTCGCCATCCGCTTCGACGTCCGCGATCAGGTGCTCCAGCAGGAGGTCCTCGGGGAGTCGGAGATCGTCAACAACATCGTCGCGACGGCAGGCCTGTCCATCTTCATGCCCTTCCGCCAGTAGGAACCATGATGACCTCCACACGCCGTCTTCTGAGCTCTCTCGTCGTGCTCCTCTTGCTGGCCTCGTTGACGGACCTGGCCGACGCCCAACGCCGGCGCCGACGCCGACGGCGACGCCCGCCGCCCCCCACGGAAGCGCCTGCCGAACCGACCCCGGACGCCGGGGCCGAGAGCGCCCCCTCGGACGCCGGCCCCGCCGAAGCCGCCGAACCTGCGGCCGAAGCTGCGGCCGAGGCGCCGCAAGAATCCTCCGAAGAGCAATCGACACCGCCGGACCGAGAGCCACCTGCGGCCGAAGCGGCCGCCGCCGAGTTGCCCGATCTGAGCCCGCTCTTGGCCGACTTCGCCACACTGATGGACGAGCTGGTCCAGGCGCGCTCGCGCATCGCCGTCGTGGGTCGGCAGCTCTTCCACACCAAGGTCCGCGTCCGCGTGGAGAACCGCGCGGACGATCAGATCTTGTCGGGCCTGACGCTGCGCCTCGACGGCGCGCCCATCTTCCGGACCGACAGCGACGTGGGAGAAGACGCTCGGCAGGTCTTCGAGGGCTTCGCCGCCCCCGGACCGCACGAGATCACGGTGGAGGCCGAGCAGCGGGCGCGCGAAAGCGACGACTACCGCTACGAGCAGCGCAACCGCTATCGCTTCATGGTCGTGGCCAACCAGATCACGGAGATCACCATCACCCTCGACGACGACAGCGACATCGCCGAGGACTTCGAGGACGACGGCGAAGGCGAGTACGACGTGCGGATGCGCGTGCGGGTCGCCACGCGCGACCTCGAATCGGAGCACTGAACCATGCGACTCCTCGTCGCCAGCTTCCTCACCTTCCCGGCGCTCGCCCTCGCGCAGGGGAGCCTCCCGCCCCCGGAGTTCGGGAACGCCGCCGAACCCCCGGCCGCCGGGGAGTCGCCGAGCTCGGAGCAGCCGGCAGGGGTCACCCTCGGGCGCTACCTGGACGCCCTCGCCGCGGCCCGGCTCATCGCCGAAGAGACCGGGAACGACCGCCGCCTTCAGGACCTCATCCGCGCCGGCGAGAGCCTCTACTTCGACGGACGCTACAGCGATGCGGCGCTCGTTCTCTACGAGGTGGCCGAGAGCCCTCGCTTCCGCGACTTCGAGGCGCTCGACGAGTACGCCGCCGCGGAGCTGATGCTCGCCAGCGCCTTGGCCGAGCTCGGCTCCCTCCGGAGCGCCGCCCGTTACCTCGAGCGCATCCTGCGCCGCGGACCGGACAACCCCTACTTCGCGCCGGCTTACCGGCGCTTCGTGGACGTCACACTGCAGAGCGGCGACCTCGCGACGGGCCTGGCCACCCTCGATGCCTTGGAGGCGGAGCTC
>JALVDI010000464.1 GCA_027009115.1 Polyangiaceae bacterium
CTACCTCCGATCGCTGCTCCAGTCCGACCGTTTCGACGAGGGGTTCGCCTTCAGACAGGCCACCCGCTACGCCGCGTGATCAGGCGCTGAACTGCACCCCCTGGTCGCGAGCCGGCGCCGGCGGGGTCCTCTACCTCCGATCGCTCCTCCAGTCCGACCGTTTCGACGAGGGGTTCACCTTCAGACAGGCCACCCGCTACGCCGCGTGATCAGGCGCTGAACTGCACCCCATGAGCTCAGCTGTCAAGCTCGACAAGGGCCTCGAGACAGGCCTTCACGGACTCCTTAGACACTGACCATTCTGACACCCGGTCACCATCTTCGTTGACCTCCGCGCGCGGTGGGACGACGTCGTACCAACGGGCCAACGCAAAGTCCGGGTGCTCGGAAAGAAACAGCACATGGTTCTGTACCCTAACCACGTCCCCTCCGGGGTAGAGCGGCCACCAGAAAATGAAGTTTGCGCTGGTGGGGTCGCTTACGGACGTGATTAAAGCCGAGATCTGATCGTCGAGTGCACGTTGTAGCGCTTCGCGCCAGTGCCGCCGGTAGTCGGCGACCGACCAGTAGCTCAGGTCGGAATCGAACTGCTCGGAGAAATCACCGAGCACTAGAGACCCACGCGCGTTTGTGTCGAGGCTCAGGGCAAACACCTAGTCTCCAATCCGTGTGAGGTCGTCGTCGTATGTTCCGATGCGACGTCCGCTTCGGTCAAACATCTTCCACGCTCCCCCGATGTGACTGTCGATGTCCCTGGTAATGAACCTTCGACCGTCAGTGAACACTGGCTAGCCGTGTGAGTTGAACGGCGCACGTTGCGGGTGCGGATCACCTGCTGAGCATCCCCCCTGGCCCACGGGTCTGGCGCTGTGGTAGCGGGGGGCATGGCGAAGCAGAGGAAGCAGAGGAAGCAGAGCGGGCTGGCGGCCTTCAAGCCCGCGCAAGACGAGCGCGAGGCGCGGGTGATGGAGGCGGCGCGGCGTGCGTACCGCCTCGCGAAGGAGAAGCTCCACGAGGCTCGCGATCCGGCGTCCTCGAAGGAGGCGTACGAGGCGGTCTGGGAGGCCACAGACGACATCGGCAAGGCGATGGTGGAGTCGGTCGAGGAAGAGGAAGCCGAAGAGGACCCCGACGTATTCGTCGACGAGCACGGCGTGCGCTGGAAGGCGGTCACCGAGGACGCGCGGACGTACCACACGCTGCGCGGTCCGATCCGCGTGAAGCGCAAACGCCATCGCGCCGTTCGCAACGGACCGACGCGATGCCTGTTCGAGGAGCGTCGCGGCGTGATGGTCCGCGGGACGATGCCCGACCTCGGCGAGGCGATCCTGCGGACGTATGCGAACGTGCCGGGCGACGAAGCGGCGAGGCTGCTGACGACGCTGACCGGGCACGCGATCTCGCCGTCGCGGATCAAGCGCTTCGTGGTCGACGAGTCCACCGCGCTGCTCGAGCAGGAGCACGAGCTGTTCGACGCGATCCTCGCGACGCGCGCGGTGCCGCCCGATGCCAGGACGCTCGTCATCAGCGTCGACGCGCTGAGCCTTCGCCTGCGCGAGGAGGGCTTCAAGCAGGCGACGGTAGCGACGCTGACGATGCTCGACGCTGAGGGCGAGCCCGTCCGGCGCGGCTCGGGCACGCACACGATCCGCATCGCTCAGATGCCCGAGGCGGGCAAGGCCACGATCATGAGCCGCGTCGAGCGCGAGGTGCGTGCGCTGGTCGCGCAGCGCCCCGACCTCGTCCTCGAGGTCGTCGTCGATGGCGCCACCGACCTTCGCACCCATCTGCTCGAGCGCTTCCCCGAGGCCCGGCATCTGACGGACTTCTTCCACGTCGCCGAGCACCTGGCCGCAGCGCTGCGGCTGCTGTTCCCCTCGGACGACGCGCGCCGAGCCGCGGAGCGGGCGCGCTGGTGTCACAAGCTCAAGCACAAGCGGGGCACGCCCTGGCGCCTGTGGCGCTGGCTCCGCGATGAGATGCAGCGCGAGGACGACCCGGTCTCGCCCTGGGCTCGTTCGGAGATCGAGAAGCACGCCGAGTACATCTACAACCAGCGCGAATGGATGAAGTATCCCCAGGCCGTCGAGGCCAAGGCCGCGCTCGGCAGCGGGCCCGTCGAGGCCGCCTGCAAGACCCTCGTCACGCAGCGGCTCAAGGTCTCGGGCGCGTCGTGGTCGCGCAAGGGCGCCGCCGGCGTCCTCTACCTCCGATCGCTGCTCCAGTCCGACCGTTTCGACGAGGGGTTCGCCTTCAGACAGGCCACCCGCTACGCCGCGTGATCAGGCGCTGAACTGCACCCAGTTCGGATTCA
>JALVDI010000465.1 GCA_027009115.1 Polyangiaceae bacterium
CGGATGGCGCGGGAGGTCATGGTCAGCGTCCGAAGCGGCATGGCGCGAGTCAACGGCTACCTGAGCGCCGAGCAGATCAACCGCGTCGTGCGCGCCAACCAGGCGGCGATCCGCTACTGCTACGAGGTCGAAGTGCAGCGGCAGCCGAACCTCCGCGGCCGGGTCGAGATCAACTGGCGCATCAACCTCCAGGGCGCCGTCACGACCTCACGGGTGGCACGCTCGACGCTGCGGAACGCCCGCGTCGAGGGCTGCATCGTCCGTCAAGTGCGCCGCTGGCGCTTCCCCCGCCCCGACGGCGGAGAGGTGAACGTTACCTACCCGTTCATCTTCGGGGTGCAGGGCGGCTGACGTCCACAGGCGGCGGCCACCGAACCCACTTGCCCGTCCGGTTTCGCGCGCGAGAGAGTCGTATTCCCGCGCACGGTTCGGGCGCGGAGTCCCCGTGATGCTCACGAATGCTCCCGATTCGTGCTCGGTGGCCCCGGAGTTGCATCTTGTCCCCAGAATGACGACCCCCGAGGACTCCTCGCCCCACCCCGTCACCGGGGACCAGACGCGAAAGCTGACGGTCCTCCGTCGGGTCGAGCAACCGGCGCACGAGCATCGCCCCAAGGCCCCCGGTCCGCTCTCGCCGGACCGGGCGGCGCCGACAGTGGCGGGCCCGGACGCTTCCGGCTGAGGCCTCGGCTCCCGAAACGTCCCTGGAACGGGCCCCACCTCCACGTCCAGCATCCTCCGCCGACGAGGGGTGTTGAGATGGGCTCTAGAGCACGCCCGTCCAGGGCGCCGGGGGCTCATCCATCGTCGGCACGCCCGCTGGCTGCGGCGGCATCCCCGGGACGGTCCAGTCGATCCCCTGGTCGTCGGTGACCACCGCCGGTGGCTGCGGCTGGGGGTGCGGCTGAAGAATGGTCGGTGGAGGAGCGTGCCGATGCGCCGTGGCAGGCCGCCGCGGAGCCCGGCTGACAACCGTCTGCCGGTACTCGTCGCCCGTGACCCCCTCGGCGGCGAAGCGGACCTCGTACCGGCCGGCGGTGCGGAAGGTGTAGCTGCCGACGAAGCGCCCTGGCTCGGTCGAAGCCGCGGGCACCCGGCGCAGCCGCCGGCCCCGGCGCCAGATCTCGAAGCGCGGCTCGTGGGGCGCGGGGTGGTCCGGCGGCAGGATCGCCACCATGGCCATGGGCTCGCCGGCGGGCACCTCGGAGGGCGTCACCCGCAACCCCGGCGGCGGACGACGAGCGCGCGCCTCCTCCTCGTCGAGCTCCCGTAGCCCCGCGGTCGCAGCCGGGTCCCCGGGCTGGAAGACGAGGATCCGTTCGTAGCTGCGACGCGCGGCGGCGGTCTCCCCCCGGCCACGAGCGCGCGCTGCGTCTTCCCTCAGTCGCAGCACGGCCTCCCGCCGTAGGCGCTGGGCTTCGCCGTCCCGGGGGTCCGCCTCCAGGAGGCGCGCCGTGAGCTCGAACACGTTGTCGCCCGGAGGCGCATCGAACTGACCCGCGCGCAGCGCCGCCGCCGCCCGCGTCAACAGCTCCTGCCGGGGTCCCGTGTCCTCCGGGTCGAAGCGCCTCGACGCCAGGGCGCCGCCCACGACGGCCGCCGCCCCGAGGACGAACGCCAGGGCCATCGTGGCCCACGGTGGCCGACGCCGCGAAAGGCCGGGCACCTCGAGATCCCCCGTGGCGATCACTGCGCGCACCGATGGGGTCGGGCGCTCCGGGAGGGGCGGAAGCGAGGCCCGCCCCGCCCAGCTCCCCCGCGGGCCCGGCAGCGGCACCGCGCTCGCCTCCGCGGCGGCCCTCAGCGCGGCCGCGAGCTCCCCGGCGTCCGCGTACCGTAGGCTCGGCCGCTTCTCGAGGGCACGCATCACCACGTCGGCGACCGCCTGCGGCACGCGGCGCCCCTCGCCCATGGAGCGCAGCGGCGGTGGAGGATCGTTGACGTGCTTCATCAGCATCGCCACCGGGGTCGGAGCGTCGAAGGGGGTCACCCCAGTCAAGAGCTGGTAGACGAGCACACCGATCGAGTAGACGTCGCTGCGCGCGTCGGTGGGCTCACCGCTCGCGCCCTCGGGCGAGATGTAACGGGCCGTACCGAAGATCACCCCGGATTGCGTGAGCGCGGTCTGCTCGTCCCAGAGCACGCGCGCGATCCCGAAATCGAGCACCTTGACGAAGTCCGGGTCCCCGTGACGTCGGACGAGCATCACGTTCTCGGGCTTGATGTCGCGATGCACCACGCCCTGAGCGTGGGCGGCGCCGACAGCGTCGCAGATCTGAAGAGCCACGTGGAGCGCGCGGGCTGCGCGCAGCGCCCCCTCCTCCCGGAGCACCTGCGTGAGGCTCCGCCCTTCGAGGTACTCCATGACGAGGTACAGGCCTTCGCCCTCGGGCATCTCGCCGAAGAGGAGGACCTGGACGAGGTTCGGATGCTCCAGCTTCGTCGCCACCCGCGCCTCCCGGTGGAAGCGGCGCACGGCGTCCGGGTTCGTTGCCAGCTCCGGGTGGAGGATCTTGACGGCCACATCGCGCCCGAGGGTGATCTGGTGGGCGCGATAGACGGTGCCCATGCCCCCGACTCCGATCGCCTCCTCGATGCGGAACTGGCCGAGGATGACCTTCCCTACGAAGGGGTCGGCAGGAGCCTGGGCGCCGAGCTGCGCACCGTCCCGCTGGCAGAACACGGCGGCAGGACCGTAGCGGGTCCCGCAGATGGGACAGACCTTGGGGGAGGGAGACGTCACAGGAGGGGGAGGTTGGAGGGTACACCGGCGCCGGGGGCCCTCAACTCTCGGCTGCCCGTGTCCGTCGCCGCGCGGCACCCTCGGTGAGACGGACGATCCGGAGAAAAGATTTGATCGATCGCGACCTCCCCAGGTCGGCTCAACGTTGCCCCGGCGGCCGGGAGGCGAGTACTCTGAGCGGCATGATTCGCCACTTTGCGCTGATCCTGGCGCTCGGCACCTTCGCCGCCCCCACCCTCGCGTCCGCCGACACCAGCGTGATCGTCCTGGGTATCCGTTCGGTCGAGGGTGACGACGAGGTCAGCCGGAACCTCACCGGCGCGCTCCGCCGCGCTGCCTCCCAGGTCCCCGGCTGGCAGATCGCCGACGCCGAGGTCTCCCTCGCCCAGATGAGCATGGTGCACGGCTGCGACGAGCCGGACGCCGCGTGCATGGCCGAGATCGCCCGTGAGCTCGGTCAGCAGCGCATCATCTACGGCACGATCCGCCGCACCGGAGCCGGGTCGCAGTACGACTTCGCGCTCACGCTCTACTTCTTCAATTCCGAGAGCGGCCAAATCGAAGACAGCCTCACCGACAACATCCCACGGGTGCGTTCGGACATCGACGACCTGCGCGGCCGAGCCGCCCGCTACATCGCCCAGTTCTCGGGCCAGGCACGCTACGGCTCCGTTCGCCTGAACGTGAATCGCCCTGGCGCCTCGGTCACCATCGACGGCGAGCCCGTGGGCGTCACCAACGACCGCGGCGTGCTGATCGTCGAGGACGTGCCCGAGGGCCAGCGAATGCTCACGATCTCCGCCGACGGCTACGAGACCTTCAGCGGTGCGGTGCGGGTGGTCGCCGACGAGCAGTCCGAGTTTCGCGCCAACCTCGTGGCCGAACGCAGCGCCGACCTGGGCTGGCTGCCCGGCGTGGCCCTCATCGGCGCCGGCGCCCTCTCCTTGGCGATCGGTACCTTCACGCAGTGGCTGCCCAACCGGCGTGACCGCCAAGCCTATGCGGACCTTCGGGACGCCTGCAACAGCGACGACGGATGCCCGCCGGATGCCGTGATGAACTCGATGACCATCCGCACGACCGGTGGCAGCAGCCTTTCCCGCGACGAGTTCTACGGCGCGATGGCGCTCGTGGCGGGCAACGGCGGCAACGCTTGCTCGGCGACGACCATCGACCGCCTCGCCCCCGGCGACGCCCAGAGCCGCGCCCGCCACATCTGCGACCAGCAGGACCGGCGCAAGCTCCTGGCGATCGTGTTCAACCTCGTGGGGCTCGCCGCCGTCGGCACCGGCGCTGCCTTGCTCTTCTCCTGGTTGGGCAAGGACGGGGACGAGGCCGGCACCCCCGCGGCTCTCCGGCTTCAGCTCAGCCCGCTGTTCAGCCGACGTGAGGCAGGCCTGGCGGCCTCCCTCGAGTTCTGAGCGGAGTTGGCGCGGCTGCGGATCATCGGCGGCGCCCTGTCGGGCCGACGCTTCGACGTCCCGGTCCGACCGGGCACGCGCCCAACGTCCGACCGGGTCCGAGAGGCGCTGAGCTCCGCGCTCCAGGCGCGGGCCGCGTTCGAGGGTGCGCGGGTCCTCGATCTCTTCGCGGGCACCGGAGCCCTGGCGTTCGAGGCGCTCAGCCGCGGCGCAGCGGAGGCGACGCTCGTAGACCGAGACCGCCACGTCGCCCGCACCCTGGGCCGCAGCGCCGAGACGCTCGGCCTCGCGGACCGCGTGACGATCCTCGCGCGCGACGCCTTCAAACCCAAAGACCTTTCGGAGGTCTGCGTCCAGGGTCCCTTCGACCTCGTGCTGCTCGACCCACCTTACGCGTACGCGTCACGACTGGACTCTTTGCTCGGGGAGCTGCGCCCGAGCCTTGCCCCGAACGCCTGGGTCGTGATCGAACACGGTGGCGACAGCCCCCTGCTCCCTTCATCGAGCACTGGGCTATCGCCGCACGCGAGCTATCGCTATGGTGCGACCGCCATCGAGCTGTTGACCGTCCAGCCTATGTCCCCCGAGAGCACCCCGGCATGAGCATCGCTGTTTACCCAGGCTCCTTCGATCCGATCACCAACGGCCACACATCGATCCTTCGATCGGGCCTCGTCGCCTTCGAAAAGATCATCATGGCCGTCTTGGTCAACCCCCGAAAGAACCCGCTGTTCACGGTCGAAGAGCGCATGGCGATGATCCGCGAGGCCTCCGAAGAGATGGGCATCGACCCATCCCGTGTGGAGGTCGACAGCTTCGACGGATTGCTCGTCGACTACTGCCGGCACAAGGGCGCGAACGTGATCCTACGAGGACTGCGAGCCGTGGCCGACTTCGAATACGAGCTTCAGATGGCCAACATGAACCGCCACCTGAACCCGAACGTCGAGACCACCTTCATCATGGCCGACGACGCGCACTTCTATGTCTCGTCGAACCTCATCAAGGAGGCGGCGAAGCTCGGCGGGGACGTGGACGCCCTCGTGCCCAAGTCCGTCGCGGCAAGGCTGCGAGCCAAAGTCGGAGCATAAAGCGGAGGGCGGAGCGCGCCGTCGGCGACGAGCTCCCGCAACGCCGGAATGGCGTCGAGACCCACCTTGCCCAGCCGCAGCTCGTCGACGGTGACGCCGTCCTCGGCGACAGCGCGCCGGACGCGGAGCCACCCATAGAGGTAGATCGGGTCGCGGGCCACCCCACCGCCACGATAGGCACGCTCGGCCAGCGCGATCGCCTCATCGGCCGAGAACCCGTGCTCGCTCACGAGCAGCTGAACCACATCGCCGAAGGCGGCCTGCCCGTGGAGCGCGTCGGCCACCCAGACGCGCGCGGCCAAGGTCCGCAAGCGGCGTGCGTCCAGGAGCCCCGCCTGCTCCTCCAGAGTTAGCGCCAGCCCCTCCTGGTCGGCGAGACTGCCCGCCGTCCCCACCTGGAGCAGCGCGAGCGGCTGTGCTCGGCCGTTCGCCGCGGCGACCAAGTGCCCAAGGACCTCGTGCACAGCGAGGCGGCGAGCCTCGTGAACGCCGAAGCGGCGGTCGGCCAGGAAGATGGTCCGCTCCCCGCATGCGGCGTTGGCCACGAGCCCCGCCTCGACGCGAACCTCGACCTGCAACCCCGCCTGCCTGGCGAGCCGACGAACCATCGAAGCGAGCGAGGCCATCCCTTCTGGCGGCACGGAAGGCGGCTCCGGAGGGAGCGGCTCGACATCCCTGAGAAGCCGCGCCGCCACGTCGCCGAGCGGAGAGGCCACGCCTCCAAGGCGCACCGGGCGGCTGCCGGTTCCATAGCGGCGGGCAGCCAGCGGACGGACGCGCTTGGGCTCACCCAGGGCCTCGATCAGCAGCAGCTCGAGTTCGAGTTCGTCGAGCCGCGCGAGGTAAAGCGCCCCGCCATCGACCTCGCAGCAAAGGGTTCGCGCCTCGTCCAAATCCGTCCAGACGCGTCGGGGCACACGCCCTGGCGCCCGCGTCCACCGCGGCTCAGGAAGCGGACCGCGCTGCAGGGCATCACGGAGCCGTCGGCGCTCTCGCCCGCAGTCGCGAGCAACCGAGGGAGGGAGGCTCCGGGCAACCGCCCCGACGCGCCGCAGGCGGGCGTCGAGCTCGAGCTGGGCGCGGCTCCGCTTCACCGGCGAAGTATAGGTGGCCCGCCTCGCCCACGCCGCCGGTGGAGGTCACAATGCCGACCCGCTTCGCTCCTCGGTCCGCACATGCGCTGCGCCTTTCTCGCCCTCACGCTCCTGGCTGACTCTTTGCTGGTCGCCGCCCAACCGTCCTCGCCGGAAGGCTCGAACCGCGCGTCCCAGCTCACCCAGGACGAAGCGTCTGACGTCGATCCCGAAGCCGAGCCCGATGCAGAGGTCCCCAGCCCCGGCCTGCGGGCGCTGCGAGCCGCCGTCGAACAGACGGTGATCCTGGCGCTCGGCACCGCCTGGTACTGGCTCGACAAGAAACACAACGTCGCCGACTGGGACTTCGACTCCTGGCGCGAGCGCCTCTCGGGCGAAGCCTTCCGCTACGACAACAATGCCTTTGCGATCAACTGGGTCTTCCACCCCGCCTCCGGCAGCGCCATGTACGGCCTGCCACGCGCCAACGGCATGTCCGTCCCGGCCGCCTACGCCTACGCCTTCCTCACCTCCTTCACCTGGGAGTGGATGCTGGAGTTCCGCGAGCGCTTCTCGATCAACGACCAGATCGCGACGCCCACTGCCGGCATGGCCCTCGGCGAGTTCCTGGTGAAGGTCGCCCGCTACCTCAACAGCATGCCGCGGCCGAGCTTGGGCCGACGGGTCCTCGCGTGGACGGCGGGCCTGCCCGCAGCGATGCACCGCGCGATGGACGGCCGGCCCGCCCCGACCGGACCCACCGACCGCTTTGGCTACGCGCTCCCCCTGTGGCGGCGTTTTCTCCTCTCCGCCGGTCCACGACACGTACAACGCGGCGCGTCCGGAGCCTGGCTCGGGGAGCTGCGCTTCGCCGGCGAGTTGGTCGAGCTGCGACGCTTTCTGGAGCCCGGCCGGCGTCGCCGCCGCTTCGGAGATGCGAACGTCACACGCCTGCGCGCCCGCGCGACCCGAGGCGCGGAAGGCGGAGGATTCGAGATGTACGCGGACACGACCTTCGCGGGGTTCGCCCGCGAGGCGATCACCGAACGGCAGGGGCGGCGCTTCGGCCACGCCGTCGTCGTGGGCTCCAACGTCGCGTTCTTCTACCGACGCCAGAGCTTCGGCGTCTGGTCGGATCGCCTCGGTGTCGTGGGGCTGCCGGGTCTCGCACTCGATGTGCACATCCTCCGCGACGAGCTGCGGCTGACCGCCCGTGGGCGCCTCAACGCCGACTTCGCTGGCGTCCATGCGGCGACCTTCCAACAATGGGCCCGGCGTCGTCGCCCCGACGAGGTCGCCAAGAGCATCCTCGTCAAGCAGGGCTATTACTACGGGTGGGGCCTGTCCGCGCGACTTGAAGCCGAGCTCGTCGGCCGCTGGATCGAAGCTGGCGCCCGCTGGATGCTCGGGCGCTGGTGGAGCCACGAGGGGCTCGACCGAAACCAGGCGGCCGTCACCGCGGACCTCGCGCTCAGCGACCGACGGGTCGACCTCGAAGGGTGGCTTCGACTCCGCCCCGGGAGACACGGCCTCTTCTTCGAAATCGCGCTCGCGCGCACCTGGCGTCGAGCGGCGCTTGAAACGTTGCCAACCGAACGCGACGCCCTGAACAGCTACCACCTCAGCGTCGGGATCCTCCGGTAACAGCTGGACGCTTGGTGCGTAAGGGGGGACAGGAGGAACCGATGCGCCCAACCGTCATCATCGCCGCGCTCACGATCGTCTCGACCTTGCTCCCGGAGGCCGCCGCCCAGGCGCGCCGCTTCCGGATTCGGGACGATGGCGGCAGCCGAGTCACCTTCGTCTCCGACGCCCCCCTCGAGACCATCAACGGGGTCAGCTCACGAGTCCGCGGCGAGATCACCTTCGACCCCGGGAACCTCTCCTCGGTCCGCGGCCGCGTCGAAGTCCCGGTCGCCTCGCTGCGCACAGGCATCGACCTTCGGGACGAGCACCTCCGTTCGGACGCGTGGCTCGACGCGGAGCAACATCCCCGGGCCGTCTTCGAGATCACCGGCGTCGAGGGCGCCAGCCGCCTGAGGCCGAACCAGGAGGTGCGGCTTACGATCCGCGGGCGTTTCACGATCCACGGTGTCACGCGCCGGGTCACGGCGCGGGCACGGGTCAAGTGGATCCCCCTCACCGAGGAGATGCGCGCGGCGCCGGGCATCGACGGGGACGTGCTCCGGGTTCGGGCCCGCTTTCGCATCCGCCTAACCGACTTCGGCGTCGAAGTGCCGACGGTCGTGCGCCTCAAGGTGAGCAACGAGATCACCGTCACCGCCAACCTCCGCGCCATCGCCGAGCCCTCCTCCTGAGAGGGGGGAGGGGCTCGGGCAGCCGCTCAGGCCGCGTAAGAGACGGATGATTTCGATCCCTGAGGGCCTTCGGTGACCCAAACCCGGATCCGGGCGTGACCTCGCGGTGACGTGGAGGGCGGCACCGCGAGGAGCAGAGGGCTTTGCCGAGTTCTGAGAATGCAACTCGAACAGCCTCCATCGAGCGATCCCCAAGACACACAGAGGGACCGAAGCACAAGGGACCGAAGCACAAGGGACCGAAGCACAAGGGACCGAAGCACAAGGGACCGAAGCAC
>JALVDI010000466.1 GCA_027009115.1 Polyangiaceae bacterium
TGCTCGACGGGCGCAGCGTTGCCGGCCTGGGGACCACCTGCAGTGCCCGAGAAGCATCCCGGCCACCGACGGAGACGGACACGAGGAAGCTTCCGGGGTACGTCCAGCGATGGCAGGCGCGCCCGACGGCGACCGTGTCCTGCGCTCCGTCGCCCCATCGGAAGACGTACTCCTCGCCCGGCAGCCCGCTCTCGAAGCAAGCCTCCTCGCCGGTGAAGGCGACGTCCGGTCCCCGCAGGGGGCTCCGGGCGCCCCCGTCTTCGCCCGAAGCTGCGTCCCGGCTCGCGCTGCCGTCGCCGGACCCGGCGTCGTTGGGTCCGGCGTCCGGGAGCTCGTCGTCGCCGCCGCAGGAGAGGACGAGCAGCGCCACGGCCAGCGCGCGCCTCATTCGCAGCTCACCGTGCGGAAGGTGCTCCGGAATTCCGCCTCCGTCGGGTTGCCGCTCCAGTCGCGGGCGCCGCCGGCAGGCACCACGACCTCGTATCGCGTGCCCGGGCGCAGCGGCCGGCGCGGCGTGAGATTGTAGACGCCCTCCTGGCCCGAATAGAGCGCGTCCACCGGAGGCCCGAGGGGCGCCCCGCCTTCGTCGATGGGGCGCAGATAGAACGACCCGGGGTGCACGGTTTGCAGATCGATGTATTCGTCGAAGGTCACCCCGACGCGCGCGCCGAGGGCGACGTCCTCCTCGCCGTCTCGGGGCGCGACGAAGTTTACCCGAGGCGCCACCGAGTCCGGCACTTCCTTCCAGGGGTACACGAGGGAGGCTTCCCCGGGGACGGCGTCGTCGTCGACGCTCGCGACGATGACGTTGCCGACGGGGACCATCGTGTCGAGGTCGCCGGTCATGTCGATCCGAGCGAGGCGGGTTGGGTTCGTCGGGTCGGCGATGTCGATGACCTCGCCGAAGCGGCTCATGCCGACGAAGGCCTCGTCGCCCTGGATGAAGACGTAGCCGCCGTTGGCGCCCAGGTCCGGCGAAGTCCAGGCGCCCAGGAAACGCGGGGCGTGCGGATCGTGGAAATCGTAGATGATGAGCCCTCCGCCGAGGAAGTGGCGCGCGTAGTAGGCGCGGCCTCCGTTGGTGTGCGCGAAGTAAGCGGAGCGGTTGTTCGGGCGTCCAAGGCGGTCGGTCCCGCCGTCGGTGAGGGTCCAGCTACCGCCCGGGATCGGCCGTGGGTCGGTGGGGTCGGAGACGTCGAAGAGCTGCGTGCGCGCGCCCTCACTGGCGAAGACCACGAGGGTCGTGCCGATGGCGTGGACACCTCCGACGCGAAAGGCGGGGATCGGCTCGAACTGCCCGACCAGCGACGGCGCCTCGGGGTCGCTCGCGTCGACGATGAACACGCCGTTGTCCGAGGCGCCAACGTAGATGTAGGGCGCCTGCCAGAAGGTGCTCATGACCACCCGCGCGTAGCTGTCGGGGTAGGTCACGTTGGGTAGGCTCATGTCGGTGACCACCCGGGGAGCCGCCGGGTCGCTGATGTCCCACAGGAGGATGCCCGTGAGCGAGGTCGTGACCATCCAGCGCCGCCCCGAGAGGTAGGCGACACCCGCGGCGTGGGTCTCGCGCATGGTCTCGGCGACGGTCGTCGCGACGGGGACGGGCGCGCAGGGATCGCTCAGCTCGAATACGCTCAGGCCGCCCACACCCGCTTCGTGTGCCCAGGGCATCCACAGATATCCATCGAGCATCCGCACCGTGTTGTGGTGGTCCCGGTCGCGTTCGCCGCCGTCCAGCGCCGCGCACGCGACCCGCAGCTCGTCGCCGCGGAACGTACGGCTGGGGCCGCCGGGGCCGGCCAAGGGCGGCGCATCCGGGGGGAGAGGCCCGAGGCCCGCGTCGTCGGCGGCGCCGCCGTCCAACGAACCGTCCGACGAACCAGCGTCCAACGAACCGGCATCGGCGTCCTCCCACAGCTCGCAGCCGGTCACCGGCGGGCCTGCGTCGAAGGGGAGGGCGGCGTCGCTCCCGGCGTCGCGCCGCGCCGCGTCGCGTCTGGCGTCCTGGCCGGCGTCGCCGGGGCCCGCGTCGAGCCCGCCGCCGGCGTCGAGGTTCGGGGAGTCGTCGCCGCCGCAGCCGAAGGCGACGCACACCAGACACAGTCCGATCGTGGCGCGCATGGCCCGAGCATAGCAGCCGCAGGCACCTCTCCGCGGGCCTCACGGTCGAGGGCACGCCTCTGTGCGGCGCATTGCGCCTCGCAAGGCTTGTCCATCACGGTCGCTGCTGTGGCGGACTGACAGCAGCCCGCCACAGATACTTCTTTCCGCTTGCTTCTTTTCGCTCTCCCTCCGGGTACCGTACGTCGTTCCCGATGGAATCGGCGCGCGCATTCCGCGCTCGGCGTTCAAGGTCCGAACAAGATCCGAACGAGGCCGCTCCCGTATCCGATCCGCGGCGCGATGGCCCTTGTCGGGACCGGAAGACCGAGCCTGGTCCGCGTCCTCGGACCCGTCGCTCACCACGCGACCGGTCTGAGCTCCGTTGGACCGAGCAGGCCCCGGGGAACGCTCGCGGTCTGCAGCGCGCGGATCCGACGATCGAGCTCTCGCCGTCGCCGCAGCCGGCGAACGAGCATGATCGTGCCCACGATCGCGACGGTGAAAGCCGCCGCGGCCAGCGCGCCGAAGCCGACGACGAGAGTCTTGTTGCGCGGGCAGTCGTCCACGCATCCTGTCAGGAAGTACGGGTCTCGGGCACTCTTGATCGCGAACGCTGCGCCGAAGGTCGCCATGGGACTTCCGACGGCGATCGCCGCGACGGGCCCAGCGATGCTGGGCCGCTGCCGCCGAAGCTCCTCGACCTGCGCCGCGAGGCTCTCGGGGGGCCGGAGGGCAAGGTCGTACCCGACCTGTGGGGTTGCCTCGCGAGGGGCCCCCGGCTGCGGGCTGGGGACTTCGAGAGAGTCGCCGTCCTGAGCCTGAGCGCGGACGGAGAGAACGAGCATCGCTGGCGCGAGAAGAATACAGAGGGTCGGTCGCATGCCGACCAAAGCAGCAACAACCGGACCGGGCAGCATCGAAGGCCTGTCTTCGGTGGAAGGCGGACTCGTCGTGTGCCAAGGCGTGCCGCCTGGGACGGGTGCCGGCTCAGTCGCAGGCGTCGATGTCGGCCATGGCCCGCGAGAGCGCGATCTGGCATTCGTCGAAGCGGTCCCCCGTGAGGCCCGCGCAAGGGCTGTCGGGGCAGACGTCGTTCATCGCCAGGCATGTGGACACAGCGCTCTCGTCGCAGGCGGCGGCCTCGACACACTCGAGGGTCGCCCCCTGGGCATCGCGGATGCAGGTGAAGTAGGAGCGGTGGATGGGCACGAGCGGACGCACGGCGTCGATCCCGCACTGCCGTAGGGCGGTGGGGGTCAGCTTCTCGGCCCTGCATTCGGCGGGCGAGCTGTAGCCGTCCTCCTCCCAGAAGCACTCGCAGTCCAAGGCCACGGCGCGGTCTTCCTGGTCCGCGATGGCCTCCAAGAGCTCGTCGGCGCTCTCGCCGCCGCAGCCCGCGATGCCCGTTCCAGCCAGCAGGGTGAGCAAGGTTGCGGTGTACTCTCTCATCCCCCTCCTCCGCGTCCTCTTCGGAGATAGACCTCGGAGAGCAGCTCAAGCTTGCGAAGAGCGACTCTCCTCCTCGCCTCCTTCGGCGTCCTCTCCTCGGAGGACGCGCCGGAAGCTACCACCACTTGTCGAGGACGGCGCCCAGGTCCTCGTCCGTGCAGTGAACGTCTGCGACCTCGTCCCGTTCGATCAACCACTCCACGACTCGACCGGCCCGTGCCGCCCCGCGCCCGCCTTGCTCCATCAAGGCCACGAAGTCGCCCACGAGGGGCTCGACCCCCTGCTCTTCGAGCTCCAGCCAGCCTTGGGTGACGAGCGCTTCGAGCAGCTGCGTGGCGCTCCGATGAAGCACGCCGAGCTCGGCCGAGAGCGCGGGCGCAACAACCTCTTGCCGGTATTCGAGGGACGGCCGGAAGAGCGCCGAGAAGACGCCGGGGCGAAGTTGCGTGATGTCCGGGTCGGCGAAGGCACCCACCGCCAGGGAGGTGCTGAGGATCTCCCGCGCCCGTCCGGCGGGGTCGAGGGACGCGGCTCCCTCCCCACGGAAGCGGAACTTCACTCCTTCGAAGGGGACCGCCGCCGCCAGGCGCAGGGGGACGTCCGTGTCGTGGGCGTCGTCGAAGAAGATGTCGCAGGTGCCGTCGATCTCCACGTTGAGGAGGGTCCCCTCGTGACCGACGACGCGTACCTGCGCCTCGTAGAGGTCCCCCCCCTGGACCACATGGACCGAGGCTTCGGGGTCGCCATCGCCGCGCCAGGCTCCGTCCTGGTAGACCTCGAGCCCCACGAAGTCGCGCCAGTCCTGGCCCTCGAAGGGCAGTCCCTCGATCGTCAGCCGTGGAGCGAGCTCTTCGCTGAGCCCCAGGGACCGCACCTCGTGGGGTTTGCAGACCAGCTTGAGCGACCACAGGCCCTTGGGGCTCAACGAAACGGCGGACCGCTTGGGGTCCACCTCGAAGGTCCAGTCGTCCCCCAGGCGCAGCATCTGTGTCAGCTAGCACCCTGCCGGGAGCGGGCAAGGGTCGCCTTCTTCAGAGCACCCGCCCCAGGGCGTCTTGAAGCGAGCCCAGGTAGCTCCGGCCGAAGAGGTTCAGGTGCACCAGCAGCGGGTAGAGTTGGTAGAGCGGCACCCGCTCGGCGCTGCCGGGCGCGAGCGGGTACGCTTCGTCGTAGGCCTGGAACACGCGCTCGGAGAAGCCTCCGAACAGGCGCATCATCGCCAGATCCATCTCGCGGTGGCCTCCGTAGACGGCGGGGTCGATCAGGCACGGGGCCCCGGTCTCGTCCACGATCAGGTTGCCCGCCCAGAGGTCGCCGTGCAGTCGCGCGGGCGGCTCCTCGGGACCGACCCGTTCGGGGAGCTTCGCGAAGAGCCGGTCGAAGTGTCGCCGGAGCCTCGCGTCCACCAGACCGCTCTCCGAGGCCCGGGCGAGCTGGGGTTCGAGGCGGCGCGCACGATAGAACGTGGCCCAGTCCGGGGTGGGGGCGTTGGGCTGCGGCAGTCGCCCGATGGTGTTGTCGTGGTCCAGCCCGAAGACGCCTGGCGACGCGCGGTGCAGCGCGGCCAGGCCGCGGCCGAGGACCTCGTCGAAGTCGGGCCGGCGCGGGGCGGTCTCGATCCGCTCGAGGACGAGGAAGGTTGGGCCCACGGCGAGCACCTCGGGGACCCGCAGCGGTCCCGCGCGCAGGAATGCCAGGCCCCTGGCCTCGGCCTCGAAGAGATCCTTCGGCGCCGAGGCGTTCGCTTTGACGAAGACGCACCGCCCGTCGGCCAGGTGCACCGAGTAGGCCTCGTGGATGTCGCCGCCGCTCAGGGGCGTGGCGCGTACGATCGGGGTGCCGAGGGCGTCGGACACCGCCGCGCAAGTCGCTGGCCGCATCACAGCCCGTGACTTGCGCGCAAGTGTGCCAGAAGCCCGCGGCAACCCGCTTCGCAGATGTCGAGGACCTCGTCGAAGCCACGCTCCCCGCCATAGTAGGGGTCGGGAACCTCGCTGCCCGGCGGGGAGCCTGGGTCGTGGTCGCGCAGCAGCGAGAGCTTGGCTTGAGCCTGGGCCGAGGGCGCGAGCTCTTCGAGGCGGCCGAGGTTGCTTCGGTCCATCGCCACCACGTAGTCGAAGCGCTCGAAGTCTCTCGCCTTGAACTGGCGCGCCTTCCCGTCGACACGGACCCCGCGTCGGGCGGCGGCGGCTCGTGAGCGTGGGTCCGGGCGCTCGCCGACATGGTAGGCGGCGGTCCCCGCGCTCTCGACGGAGACGGCGTTCGCCAAGCCCTCCTCGCTCAAGAGGCGACGCATCACCCCCTCGGCCGTCGGTGAGCGACAGATGTTGCCGAGGCACACGAAACAGATGCGGATCATGGGGTCGAGCCTCACAAGGTGTGGGTCGCCGACCGCTCGATGAGCCGGTCGATGCGGCGCTGGT
Organism: Polyangiaceae bacterium; assembly: GCA_027009115.1. Classification (GTDB taxonomy): domain Bacteria; phylum Myxococcota_A; class Polyangia; order Polyangiales; family Houyiibacteriaceae; genus JALVDI01. The sequence continues at coordinate 5,976 of JALVDI010000466.1, forward strand.
CGAAGCCGGTCAGGAGGGTTCCCCGAAAGTCGATGACGGGGATGCCGCTGGGGCTCACCCCCGCCGCCCGAGCTTTGCGTTGCATCTCGGCCCGGGCGCCGGGGTCGCGCTCGATGTCTTTTTCTTCGAAGGGCACTCCACGTCGCCGCAGGTGGGCGGCGGCTGCCCGGCAGGCGCTGCACCAGCTCGCCCCATAGATGACGACCTCGCCCGAGGCTGCGCCCCCTTGCGTCGACCCCGCCACCTGCGTTGAGGCGGAGTCGTCGGCGACCCCCATCGCCTCTTCGACGAGGGCGTCGAAGGCCTCCCGACTGTAACGGCGAACCGGGTAGCGCCCGTCCTCTTCCGCGCGCAGATCGGCGACGTAGACGTGGGCCGGGTCGCGCTCTTCGGGGGCGAGCCGCAGCGAGTCGACGCGCACGCGGGCGCGGTGCTCCTCGGGGATGTCGCTGCGGCGCTCGGCGAGATGAGGGCCTTCCTCGTCGTACCAGGTGAGCACGAGGTCCTCGGCTTCGCCCCGCACCTCGAAGGGGGGCTCGGCGGGTGCTCCTTCGGCGGCTTCGTCCGTCGCAGCTTCCGGCGCATCCGCCTGGGGGCAGGCGGCGGACACCGCCAAGAGTAGGAGGAGCGAGGGGGCCCTACGCATGGGCCCTTCATAGCACCGCCGGGACCCGGTCTCACCCCGCGCGGCGCCTCGGGTGCTATAGGGAGGCCTCTCGATGCGCGCTTCATCCACCGTCCTCGCTCGACCGCCGGCGCGCCGGACGCTCCGTTTCGGCGCCATCGCCCTGGTGCTCCTGGGTGCTCTGCTCGGCTGCGGCGATCGGGAGGCGAACGAAGCGCGGCTCTTCCTGGACCGCTACGACGCCCTGGAGCATCCCGACCTCCGCGAGCGCCGAGCACGGGTCGACGCCCTGCGGCGGATGGTGTTCCAGTCCGAGCGGGTCGCCCAGGCGCAAGCGGTTTGCGGTCGGGTTCACGACGCCGTGCTGCGCGCCGAGGAGAAGACGACGGAGGCTCGGGCGCTCCTGGAGCGGATGGAGCAGCTGCCGCCCTCGGAGCGGACGGCCGCGCTGCGGGCCGAGATCGAAGGCGCGCTCACGGCCAGCCAGGAAGCCGCCGACGAAGCTGCCGCGCACAAACCTTCGTGCGACCGAGCCCTCGCCGACCTCCGCACCCGCCACGCACCGAGCCGCTAAAGCCGGGCGCCGGTGGTTCCATGCCGGCGGCGGCGACCTCTTCACCCAGCCTAGGGATGGACACCGGGTGGCGATCATCCAACCCTCTCCGCATGCTCTGCAGACCCTGGGTCGCCTTCGCGTCCTTGGCGCTTCTGCTGTCCTGCGGGGACGAATTGGGGCCACGTCGATGTCCTCGAAGGCGAGGCGATCTTCGAGCACCACCGCAGCGTCGTCTCCGCCGACGGCATCGAGCGCTACGTCTTCGACGAGGCCGCGCGCCACGTCGAGACTCGCGACGTCGCTACCGGCGCGCTCCTGCAGCGCTTCGCCTACGACGCCTCCGGCCGCCTGCAGCGCATCGAGGACGCCTATGGCAACGGCGTACGAGTCGAGTACGCCCCCGGCGAGGTCCGCTTCGTCGCGCCCTACGGCGAGACCACCATCGTCGAGCTTGGCTCTGACGGATGGGCCGAGCGCGTCCATTATCTGGGCGACCCCGACGCCGCTGTCAGCGTCCTCGACATCACCAACGCCGCGGGCCGCGAAGGCCTACTCGACAGCTACACCGATCGCCGGAACGTTCACCGCATGAGCTACGACGCCCGCGGTCGGCTCGTACGCGACGAGCACCTCGCCATGGGCGGCTCGTGGGATCTGAGCGCGCTGGCCGCAGTCCACACCCAGGACTACGCCGAGCGTACCGTCACCGTCACCTCCGCCGAGGGACGCGCGCACCTCCACCGCATCCGCCGCTACGAAGACCAGCGTCAGGAGCGCGAGGTCATCGCCCCCGACGGCACCTCGACCCTCGTCGAGACCGTCGGCGAGCCTCCGCGGGAGGCTACGGTCACGACGCCCGACGGTGCCGTACAGGCCTTCACCTTCGCTCCCGACCCCCTCTACGGCACCGGTACCATGAACCTGAGCTCCGCGGAGCTGACGTTGCCGAGCGGAGCGTCCACGGCGGTCAGTGTGGACGCGGACGTGGAGTTCGCCACCGGGTCGCTTCAGATCGACCGCCGCACCGTCATCCTCACCCGCAACGTCGGTGTCGCTGGTGGGGAGCGAGTCGCGAGAGTGGTCAGCGAGCGGCAGCCGGACGGCTCGAACGTCGTCACCGCGACCAGCGCCGAGGGCCGCCGCGCCCGCCAGACCTACGACCCGACCGGTCGCCTGGTCGAATCGGCGCTGCTGCTGCCCGACGACACGCCAGCGTTCGAGCCCATACGCTATCGCTACGATGCCCAGGGTCGCCTCACGCAAGTAGAGCAAGGCAGCGGCACGTCGGCGCGGGTCGTCACGACGCACTACACGGACGCCGACCTGCCCATCGTAGCGCCCGAGCGCGGTTACCCGCTCGGGGTCGAGGACGGCGAGGGTCGCGTGTCCACCTACACTTGGGACGCCGCGCTGCCGCGCCTCCTCGAAGCTACGCGCCCGGACGGTGCCACGATCCAGTTCGGCTACGACGTCATGGGCCAGCTCGCCCGTGTCCGTCCGCCGGGTCGCGACGACCACCGCCTGAGCTACGACGGCTACGAGGCCCTGGCCAGCTACGAGCCCCCTGCGCTTGCGAGCGGCGGCACGCCGACGCGTTGGATCTCCGGAGTCGATCGCGGACAGCTCGACCGCGTCGACCTCCCCGACGGTCGTACCCTCGAGCTGCGCTACGACACCACCACCGGCCGTCTCGTCTCCGTCCAGCCCTCCTCCCTGTCCGGCGCGATCTC
>JALVDI010000467.1 GCA_027009115.1 Polyangiaceae bacterium
CCTCGAAACCGAAGGATGGGGAAACACTGAGTGGGCGCTTCAGCGCCTGACCCTGCTGACCGACGAGCCTTGGCAAGAAGACGACGACCGCCCGGCTGCGATCATGCGGGCCGCAACCGAAGCACTCATGCGAGAGGACCTTACCGAAGAAGCGTTTCTTCGCGACTTCGTCGAGGAGGGTGCTCCTTTTGGCTACCATAGGCTCTTTCATGCGATGGATGCCGTTCGAGATTCCGACCCTGATCCGCTCTTGTTACTCGAGCCCTTGCTCAAGGCAATGAGGTTGCATGCCAAGCAGGTCAAGAGTGGCATGCTCCCCGAATCGTGGCTGGTTCACGTACTGTTGGAGGATCTCGAAGACGATGTGAAGATGCTGAGAAAGTAGGTCGCGAGACGAGCCCATCTCAAAACTTCATCATCCTCTCTCCTTGAGAATATTCGGAATTCCATCGCTCGTCGTCGGGGCATGGAGCGCTCAGTCTACGGAGCGACTACGGAGCGACTGACGATGGTCTTTTGAGATGCGTTTTAGAGCGCGGTCGGCTCGTAGCCGAGGGCGTGGACGGCGTCGGTGAGCCGTTCGTCAGTGACGCTGATCTCCGTGATCGTTACGCCGGCGAGCGCTTTGAGGGTTGCCGCGAGGGAGCCGACGGTTTCGGGCGTGACGATCAGGCGCGCGTTGACCTCCAGGCCGCTGTCGTTCAGTTCGCGCCATCCCTTCGCGAAGAGCTCCCAGCGGAAGCCGCTCGCTCGGGTGTGGGCCTGCGGGTCGGTGGACCAGAACACGGCATCGACTCCATCGAGCCCCGCACGATGCAGCGCTCGTGCGAGCCCCTGCTCGGCGAAGGGATAGACGAGCGTCTGCATCGCGACCCACGGCACGGTCGCCTTGGCCGCCTCGAGCACCTGCGGCAGAGCGGGGTGTTCCGCGGGCTCGCCCCCGAGGAGGTAGATGGAGCGCGCGCCGACCTTTGCGGCGTAGGCGACGCGGTCGAGGAGCTCGTGGGGGGGCACGCCGCCGGGTTGTATCCGGTGCAGGCGTCGGTGGTGGGGGCCGCGAAAGCGCGCCTGGCCTCCGAATTCGATCCCGACGGTGCTCGGAGAGGCGCAGGTCTCGGCGACGTCGGAGCGGACCCGCGCCACGAAGGCCTGGACGGCGGGGTCGGGATGACGCTCCTGGAGACGCGCGGCGTTGGCGAGGAAGCCGGCGAAGTCTTCGCGGCGCGGTCCGAGCTTGCGGAAAGGGTTGCGCGGCACCGGCTCCGAAGGATCGACCAGATGGAAGCCGAGCGCCCAGCGCGACAAGACCCAGCGCGCTCCGGCGGCGTGCAGGCGATAGCCGAGGTCCACGTCTTCGAGGCCCCATCCGTCGAAGTCCGCGGCGAATCCGCCGACACGATCGAGGAGCGCCTTCGGCAGCGAGAGGTTGCCCGTGTAGCAGAGCTCCCAGGGCGAACCCAACCACTCGAGGTTGTCGAGGCAGCGTCGCAGCGCCGGTTCCCGCGAACGATCGGGGATGACCGGGAGCGCGTCGAGGTCTGCGCCCCGGACCGCGTCCAAGGTGTGGACGTAGCCGAGATCGTGGAGGTTGTAGCCGGAGAGGTATCCGAGCACGACGGCGTCGTCCTCGTGTCGGTGCACCCAGTCCAGGTGCCAGAGGAAGTCGGGCCCGACGGCGACGTCCGCGTCGAGGAAGGCCAAGGTCTCGAAGCGCGCGCGCGAGGCGCCGTACTGCCGCGCCTGCCCTGCGCGGAACGTTGCGTCCACGCCCTTGGGCTGCAGCAGGCGCACGTTGGCGGGCATTTCGGCAAAGATGGGGCGCAGCTCGCTCTCGGATCCGTCGTCGACGACGAGCACCTCGTAGGCGTCCTCGGGGTAGCTCTGGGACGCGAGACGGGTGACCACTTCGGCGAGGATCTCGGCGCGCTCGTACGCGGGAACGACGACGCTGATGCCGATCGGCGACGACCGGCGCGGCTCGGGCGGCGCGGCGTCGATGCGGGGGATCGACAAGAGGTCGCCGTCCCACTCCATGGAGGGGCGCACCGTGAAGGCGCGGGTGTAGCCGGCCGCTCGCACCGCCGCCTTCGCGGCGGGCCCGTCCTCGCCAAAGGGGTAGGCAAAGAGCGAGATCTCGATCCCCAGCTCGCGCTCGAGGGTCGCGCGGCTTCGGAGACACTCGTCGACGAGCCGGCGTCGCTGCGCCGCGTCGTCCTCGTCGTAGAGCCTCCAGCGCATGCGGGGGTGGCTGACGGAGTGCGAGCCGATGATCCAGCCCTGGTCACGGAGGAAGCGGAGGTCGTCCCACCGCAGAAAGTCGTCGGAGGTGTCGACGTACGCCGTGGGCACGAAGAGCGTGGGCCTCACCCCGCGGGTGCGCAGCAGCTCGACCACGTCGAGCAGGGAGCGGTGGGCGTCGTCGAAGCTCAGGGTGAAGACATCGGCGTCGAGGGGTCCCCCGAGGTCGCCCGGTGGCCGCGCCGCGAGCTCCTCGTCGAGGATCGCGGCCAGGCGCTCACGGGCGATACCGAGGCGGTGCTGCGAACCGATGTAGTGCACAAAGAGATGCCGCACCCAGGGTGCATAGCACCGAACGGGCCTGTCGCGCGCTCGGCTTCAGCGATTGCCGTCGGCGAGCTGCGGCGCGACGAGCACCCGGAAGCGCCCCTCGTCGTCGGCACGCCCACGGCCGAGCTCGACGAAGCGTTCGGTTCCAACAGCGCGGCCGAAGACGCGGATGTCCGCACCGGGCAGGGGGACGCCCTCGTCGCTGCGCACGGTGCCGCGCACGGGGATGGGCGCCCGCGCGACGAAGCTCAGCTCGGCCGCCGCGTCCAGCGAGCGGACCTCGTACCCTGGCAAGACCATCCACCCGTAGCCGCTCTCGGCCGGCGGCTTGAGGAAGAGGTCGTAGGTTCCGAGATCGAGGCGGAGCTCCAGATCGCCTTCCAGCCCGCTCATCGCGTCGCTCGAGCGGTTGAAACGCGCGGCGATGGGCGCCCCCTCCGCCTGGACCCCGAGAGCCACCGCTTCGACGCTCACCTCGGCGAGCGGCTCGCCTTCCTCCGTCTCGACGGTGGCGCCGACCCGCGCGCGCTCCGGCACGACGAAGAGCTGTCCGCTGACCGGACCTCCCGTCGCGGGCGCAGCGATGCGCAGCTCCTCCGTCAACACCGAAAACTGTCCGGCGGATGGGGACACGACGATCTGATAGGTGCCGGCAAGCAGCTCCACGTCGAACTCCCCTCGGCTCCCGGTCCGCGTCGAGGTCCGGTAGCTTCCCCCAAGCATCACCGTCTCGTCGAAGACGTCGAAGGACTCGAAGGTGAGCGTCGCCGCAGTGAGCGGCGTACCGTCGGCGCCCTCGACACGACCCTGATAGCGGACCGTCGTCGGCGTGGGGACCCGAATGCGCGCCTCGCCTGGCAACAAGGAGGGATCCACCGAGACGGTCGGGAAGAGCGGGCGCTCCTCGCCGCCACTCACCCGCAGCAGGTAGGGGCCGGCATCCGGGGCGATGGCGATCTGAAACGCCCCGCCCTCGTCGGTGAGTGCTGTCGAGCTGACCACTGCGCCCGTCTCGACTTCGACCGCACGGACCTGCAAACCCGCCGCCGACGCCGCGTCAGGCCCGACGATGGTGCCCGCGAGCGAGCAGCCGGCCGACACGCCGGGACCGCAAGGCGTCGCGAGGGGAGGAAAGAGGATCGCCACAGGCCAGACGATTTCGGCGCCCTCCTCCGGCGGCGGCGTCTCGACGCGCTGAAGCCGCAGGGGGGGCAGGACGCGCAACCAGGGAAGATCGCTGCCGGGGATCGTCTCGGCGGACGGCCGGACCTCCACGTCGTAGGTACTCCCGGCCTCCAAACGCGCCACGAAATCCGCCTCCATCGTGCCCCGTGTCGTCGGCTCCGGGAGGGTGCTCACCCGAACGCGCTCGACCGCCTGGCCATCCAGACCCGGTCGTGTGAAGACGATCTCCGCGGGGACGCGCATCTCTTTCCAGCGGACCGTGCCGACCACGTCCACGTGGGCCGGCAGAGTGAAGTCGATCTCTTCGGTCACCTCGCCGAGGAGGAGCCCCTCGCTCGTCCAGGAGCTCAGCGTCGGGTTCATGGCGTCTTCGACGGGGACCACGCGCAGAGCGATCTCCAGGTCGCTCTCCGTGTTCGCCACACACAAGCCATCCGGATCGCAGACCCCGCTCGGACAGTCGGCGTCGTCGAGGCAGCGGTTGCGGACCTTCGGCGCCTCCCCAAAGGAGTTGCAGCCCAAGACAGCCAAGGCGAGCCATAGGAACCTCATCGGCAAGAGTCCAAGTCGACGAGGGGCGATTCCGAGTCCACCACCCGCACCCACCAGACGGCCTGGTCGAAGTCCTCGGGCTCCACGGGGTTGCGGAACAGGATGGGGTCGTTTTCGAAGCGCGAGCTGACGCGCAGCTCGATCTTCTGGCAGCTCCCAGGGATGAGGCGCATGCGCGGGACCCGCACCGAGAGCGAGCGGGCGAGCATCCCCGTCGGGGCGATGACCGAGTTCGGCTCGGAGATGACGGTCTCGAAGGGGTTGCCGTTGAAGTCGAGGTAGACCTGGAACTCCAGGGGCTGGTCGACGTTCGGATCGCGGACCACCACCGGCAGCACCAGCTCCGAACCCTCGAAGTCGTCGAGGTTGACGCGCACGATCTGGTCGAGGGCGACGCCAAGCTCCGCGGCCTCGGGAGCGCTCACGATGGAGGGCGGATAGTTCGGCTCTTCGGGGATCTGTGCGTTTTCCGTGACCAGGCAGCCCATGCAGGTGACCAGCGCGAGGGAGAGCCGCGCCATGGTGCTTGTCCAAGCAACGCTCGTGCCCCGCTCCTGCATGGGCTCCAACATAAGGAATTCACGCGGATTTGCGAGCCCCCCATCCCCGGCGGACCGCAGCCCTGGGCCCGGCCCCATGACAAGAATGTCAGCCTCCGCCGCGTCAATCCTGCCCGGGCCTCGGAGCGTTGGGTTCGCGCTCGAGGTAGCGGAAGATCGTCCGAGGATCGACGCCGAGGTCGCGCGCCGTCTTGGTGCGGTTGCCGTTGTTGCGCTCGAGCACCTCGAGGATGTAGCGGCGGGTGAACTCCTCGCGGGCCTGGCTGAGCGGCACGATCGGTGCCAACGCCTCGGGGAAGAGATCGAGGTCTTCAGGTCCGATGAGCGTCTTGTCCGCCAGGACCACCGCTTTTTTGATGCGGTTTTCGAGCTGTCGGATGTTGCCGGGCCATTCGTACTTGCGCATCGCCGCCAGGGCACCAGGCGTGAACCCTTTGACCTTGGCGCCGTACTCGGCGGCGTACTTCTTGAGGAAGTACTTGGCGATCACGACGACATCGTCGCCTCGCTCGCGTAGGGGAGGCAGGTGAAGGTTCACCACGTTGAGGCGGTAGTAGAGGTCTTCGCGAAAATTCCCCTTTTGGATTTCGGCTTCGAGGTCGCGGTTGGTCGCCGCCACCACGCGGATGTCGATGGGTTCGGCCTTGTTGTCGCCGACCTTCATGACGACCCGCTCCTGCAAGACCCGGAGCATCTTCACCTGGAGGTGCAGCGGCATCTCGCCGATCTCGTCGAGGAAGAGGGTCCCGCCGTCCGCCTGCTGGAACTTCCCGATGCGCGTCGACACCGCGCCGGTGAATGCGCCACGGACGTGGCCGAAGAGCTCCGACTCCATGAGGTTCTCCGGGATGGCCCCGCAGTTGACGACGACGAAGGGCCCCTTTGCGCGCTGGGAGCGGCGATGGATCGCGCCGGCGATGAGCTCCTTGCCGGTGCCCGTCTCCCCCGTGATCAGCACGCTGATGTCCGTCGCAGCCACCTTTTCGACCTTCTGGAGCACGTCGAGGAGCGGCGGACAGCCCCCGAGGATGTCTCCGAAGCGCTTGTCGTCGAGCTGTTCGGCCATGCGGCTCTTGTCGAGCACGAGCTGGTCGAGCAAGAGCGCGTTTTGGAGGATCAGAGAAGCCTGCCCGGCGAAGATCGTCAGCACGTCGAGACTCGTCTGCTCGAAGAGGCTCACGACGTTGTCGTTTCCAACGTAGATCAAGCCGAGCATCTGACCCTGGACGATGAGCGGCGCGACCATCACCGAACAGAGCTTCAGGTTCATGACGCTCTCGCTCTCCTTGAACATCGTGTCGTGGAGCGCGTCGCTGACGATCAAAGGCTGCTGCGTCTCGACACATCGCTGGATGATCGAATCGGAGAGGTGGCGAACGCCGTCGGGGATGTCCTTCTTGTCCAGGTTGCGAGCGGCCGCGATGCGCGCCTGACCGTCCTCGAGGAGGATGATGAACCCCTTGGCGGCGTGGGTGACCTCGATGACGGCATCGAGCAGCGCGTCGATCTGTTCGGGCACCGAGCGGATCTGCAGGAGCCTGCGGTTGAACTCGCTGAGCTTCATCATCCCGGCAAGCTCGGCGGAGCGATCCTCCTGCTCGGCGGTGTCGACGATCTCGTCGTAGACGCTGAAGACCAGCTCCACCTCGCCGAGCTGGATCCGGTCGTTGTGGAAGATCTTCGCGCGCCGCTTCTTCTTGCCGTTGACGAAAACCGGCGCTTTGTCCACGTCGGAGAGCAGGAAGTCGCGCCCATCGAAGACGAGCTGCGCGTGGAACTCTTCCAGGCCCGGGTCGTCGATGGACACGTCGTTGGCGCCGCCGCGGCCGATCGCGGTGATCTTCTTGTAGATCGGGAAGATGCGCGGACGCCCTTCGGCGGCCATCCACTTGAGGCTAGGCATTGGCGGCAGTCTACAAGCCGGGCGCGCCGGGGAAAGGGCCTTGCGGCTCCGTCGCCGGGCCGCTGCCGACCACGACATGCGCGGACCGCCGGATCAGTCGAGGGGCGACGGCGCCGAGCGGCCGAGGCCGAGGGCGCGGCGCCGGGCGTCGCAGGCCCGGCGCCAGGCGTCGAGCTCGCTGCCGGCGGCGTACTCGACGCACACGGTCCAGGCTTCGTAGGCGCGCCGCCGGAGCTGGGCGGTGGGGGCGCGCACGGCCGCGGCCGCCTCCGCGGGGAGCGCGCGCAGGTCCACGTCTTCGAGCTGCGTGGCTGTGCGGGCCGCGATGTCGCCATGGATCGCCGCACCGACCGCCAGCTCCTGGGGGCTCGCACGCCGAAGCCAGCGGCGCGCCTCGTTGGCGAGGGCCAGCGCCTCGGCGCGCTCGTCGACCCATGGGCCGTGAACCGAGCGTGCCCAGCCCGGCCCCCGCGGTGGGGGCAGCGGCCGCAGGGTGTCGTGGATGTCGAGGAGGGTCCGCAGCCCGAGCCCAGAGGGCGCGAAGGGGATCGGCGGCCAGCCTTCGACCCGGACGGTCCGGGGCGCCGGTGCTGCGTGGGCGCCGCAGGCCAGGAGGAAGCACGCGACGAGGAGCGTCCGCACGAGCGCGAAGGTGTCAGCTGTGCGGGGGAAGCGCTACCTTGGCGGCCGTGGCCAAGAAGAAGAGGATGACGAGGCCGTTGCCCTCGCCCGAGGACGGACCGAAGAACAACCCTTTCGCCTCGTTGTTGGGGGCGGCGCCCCGCCCCACGCCGACACCCGCCCAGCGGACGTCGGCCGAGCTGCGACCGGCCCCGCCGGCCAAGCGCTTCCCCCACAAGCTCGTCGTCCGCCGCGAGAAGAAGGGTCGGGGCGGCAAGACCGTCACGCGCGTCAGCGGCATCCCCGCCGAGCTCCTGCCGGCGCTGAGCAAGTCCATGAAGAAGGCCCTGGGCTGCGGCGCGACGGTCGAGGGAGACGACCTCGTGCTGCTCGGTTCCCTCGTCGACCGCACCGCGGACTACCTCGAAGGGCAGGGCGCGAGACGTGTGGTCCGCGCCAACTGAGCTGCGTCCTCCGCCCTGGTCTTGAGCGCCGTGGCCCAACGAGGTGTCGCGATACGGGCTCCTGCTCGACGGTCCGGCCCCGCCGGCTTACCTTGCGCGGTCCGCCATGGCCGGCCCCTTCGATGCGCTCCGACGACGCCTGCGTTCCAAGGACGCCTCGACGTCTATCGACGAGCTTAGTGCGGCCCTCGGTGACGACGAGGTCGCCTATGCCCTGAGCTACCTGGCGCAGCACACGGGGGCTGCGACGCTCGGCGCGCTGCTCGACGACGAGGAGACCGCGCGCCTCTTCCGGCGCTCGCTCGCGCCGACGGTGCAGGAGCAAGTGCTACGCGCGCTGGACGAATGGCGCGCTGCGCCGGTGCGGTTGGCGCTTCGGTGGCGGATCGCTCCCTCTCCGAACGCTCTGACGCCGCCGGAGCGGGGCCCCGAGCTGCGCGCCTGGATCGCCGAGCACCGCGTCGAAGGGTACCTCGGCGCTCTTGCCCAAAAGGCGCGTCCCTTTGCTCCGTCGGGGCTCTTCTTGGACACTCGAGAGCTCGTCACGATCGAGGACCTCATCGAGCGGCGGGGCTTCGTCGCCACCCTCGCGGCGGGCACGGCCGAACGTTACGCGGCGGCGGCGCGGGCCTACCTTCACTATCGGGCGACCCGGCAACTTGTCCACGACCGCCGCAAGAAGCTCTGGCGCCGCCGCCCGGAGTGCAAGGCGCTGCGGACCGTCGCTGCGCGGCTCCACGACCAGCTCCGCCGGATGGCGCCTGGAGCCGAGGACCCGGTCTTCCTTGCGGGCGACGAACACCTCGTCGTCCGGGAGGGGCCGCCGGCCATGGAAGTGGAGCTACGCAAGCGGCCGCGCGCGAGGGTGCGGCTCGATTTCCTGGGGTTCGAGAGCGGCCCCGTCACCCTCTCGACCGACCGCCGGGTGCCGAGCGCCGAGGCGCCCGAGGTGCGCGCGCTCCTGGAGTGGACCCTCGACGCGGTCCACGACCGCAGACACCCGT
>JALVDI010000468.1 GCA_027009115.1 Polyangiaceae bacterium
CGGCGCGGACGCGGTCCCAGGCGTCCTCGACCGTCGCGATCCCCCCGACGCCGATCAACGTCAGCCGGCCCCCGACGCGTCCGTAGAGCCGTCGCAGCACAGCGCAGGCGCGCTCCTTGAGCGGCAAGCCACTGAGCCCTCCGGCGCCCACCCGGGCCACCTCGCCGGCGGAGGTGCGCAGGCCGCTCCGGGCGATCGTGGTGTTGGTCGCCACGATGCCGTCGAGCCCTTCGTCGAGCGCGAGCGCCGCGACGGCGTCGACATCCTCGTCGGCGAGGTCCGGGGCGATCTTCACCAGAAGCGGCACGCGAGACGAAGCGACGGAATCGAGCGCGCGCCGCACCGCCACCAGCAGGGGACGCAGCTTCGCGACGGCCTGGAAGTCCCGCAGCCCCGGTGTGTTCGGGGACGAGACGTTGACGACGACGTAGTCCGCGTAGGGACCGAGCCGCCGCGCCGACAGGACGTAGTCGTCGATGGCCCGCTCTTCGGGGACGAGCTTCGTCTTGCCGATGTTCACTCCGACCACCGTCCGGCGCCGGCGCGCCAGCCGCTCCACCGCCGCGGCGCTGCCTCCGTTGTTGAACCCCATCCGGTTGACGAGGGCGCGGTCCTCCGGGAGCCGGAACAGGCGAGGCTTGGGGTTGCCCGGCTGAGGCTGCGCCGTGAGGGTACCGACTTCGACATGGCCAAACCCGAGGGCACCGAGAACCTCGTAGGCCACCGCGTCCTTGTCGAAGCCTGCCGCCAGGCCGAGCGGATGGGGGAAGGTCCGCCCCAGGGCCTCGACCCGGAGGCCCGCCGAGGTGGGCACGCAGGCGCGGCGCAAGAGCGCGGTCGCGCCCGGGATTCGGTCGCCCACCCGAAGCGCTCCCACCGCAAGGTGGTGCGCCGTCTCGGGTGGGAGCCGGAAGAGCATCGGGCGCGCGAGACGGTAGAGCATCGGCGCCGAAGGGTGGCCCGAGACGGCGTCCTCGCCAAGGGGCGCGGCGATGGCTCCAGCCCATCTCAAGCACAATCGTCCATCGATCCGTGGACTGGGATGCACCGCGAGCAACCACACCCACGGACTGACGATCCTCGGACCCACGAGCGAGGGCGCCGCCCAGGCGCTGCGCCACTCGCCCGACAGCCCGTTGGCTGCACCTCGGCGCCGACGCATCGCAGGCCGTGCGCGCCCAGGGCGTTCGCGGCGTCCGGACCCTCGTGGTCATCGATCGGACCGGCAAGATGCGCCAAACGCTGGCAGGAGTGAGCGGCCCCGCGCTCGCCCGACTCGACGCCCTCGTCACACGCCTCCTCGCCGAGCGCCCCGGAGGCCCACATCGGTCCACACCGCGTCAGACTTTCGCCCGCCGCATGCCGAGGTTCATCAGCTTCTGCAGCAGGCGGTCGTAGCCGATCCCAGCGGCCTCCGCCGACTCCGCGAACTCCTCTCCCCAAGCGATGTCCGGATTCGGGTTCGCTTCCAGAAAGTAAAGCTCGCCCTCCGGCGTCAGTCGGAAGTCGATGCGAACATAGCCATCCAGGTTGAGCAGCCGGACGATACGCCGCGCGAGGGTCGGGATCCGCGCCAGCACCTCTTGCGGCAGTTCCTTGGCCGGACCGATGTCGATGTTGTGCTTCTTTTGGTACTTCACGTCCCACTTGATCTTGCGAGTGGCGATCCGCGGCGCGTCCGCCGGCAACCCCTCCAGGAAGAGCTCCCACGTCGGCAAGACCTGAAGGCGGTGGTTTCCCAAGACGCCCACGTAGAGCTCCCGCCCCTCGATGTACTGCTCGGCCACGGCGTCGGTACCGACGGTGCGGTGAACGAACGCAACGCGCTCGCGGAGCGCGTCCTCGGAGTGCACTACCGAGGCCTGCGCGATCCCTTCGGAGCCCTCCGCGATGAGCGACTTGACGATGAGCGGGTAGCGGAGCGCCCGGAGTGCCTTGCTGGTCCGGACCGAGCGTCCTCGGGGAAAGACCGCGAAACGCGGCACCTTGATGCGGTGGTAATGCAGGACTTTCTTGCTGAGGGCCTTGTCGCGGGCCAGCACGAGCCCCCGTGGGTTGCATCCCGTGTAAGCCATCCGCTTGAGCTCCAGGTACCCGACCACGTGGGCGTCGAAGGTCACCCGCCCGTGGAACTCCTCGAGGAGGTTGAACACCACATGCGGCTTCCAGTCCTCGATGGCGCGACGCAGAGGTCGGAGCTCGTCCTCGAGCCCGACGGTGAGGACTTCGTGCCCCAACGCGTCGAGGGCGCACTTGACGTCCCACTCCGTCTTGACC
>JALVDI010000469.1 GCA_027009115.1 Polyangiaceae bacterium
ACCTGTAATCGTGTTTCGTACGTAGTGCACCTCTATAGGTCCTTCCCGGCCACCGGAATACACGCGCTGGCTCATCTTCACCCAACCGTCCGATGCCGGCCAGCGGGAGTCCGTCATGGTTATTCGTAGGACCCGACCAGCCGTGGGGTGGGAGATGACCTGCTCAATTGCCATCTGTTCCCTAACAGGCTGTGAAGAAGTGGGCGGGAGGGGCTGGACGGCGCGGGCGAGACGTGATCCAACGGTGGCATGCGCGGAAAGCCGACGAAGCAGACCTCGATGTTGTGCCTGATGTCCCTGGAGGATGTGGTTCCGGCGGACCATCCGCTCCGCAGGGTGAAGGAGATTGCCGACGAGGTCCTGAGAGAGCTTTCCCCGCAGTTCGATGCGATGTACGCGCGGCGTGGCCGCCCGTCGGTTCCGCCGGAGCGTCTGCTCAGATCGCTCCTGCTCATCGCGCTGCACAGTATCCGCAGTGAGCGGATGTTCTGCGAGCAACTGGGCTACAACCTGCTGTACCGCTGGTTCCTCGACATGGACATGGTGGAGGAGCCCTTCGATGCGAGCACGTTCTCGCGCAATCGTGAGCGGCTGCTCGAGCACGACGTGGCGGGGGCGTTCTTCCGTGCGGTGCGCGACCGGGCGCGGCGCAGTCGTCTGATGAGCAGCGAGCATTTCAGCGTCGACGGGACGCTGATCGAGTCGTGGGCCTCAATGAAGAGCTTTCGCCCGAAGGACGAGGACGACGACGAGCACGACGGCAACGGCTGGAGCGAGTTCCGAGGAACGAAGCGCTCGAACGAGACGCACGCCTCGAAGACGGACCCGGATGCGAGGCTCATGCGCAAGGGGAAGGGCCGAGAGGCCAAGCTCTGCTTTGCCGGCCACGTGCTGATGGAGAACCGCAACGGGCTTGTGGTGGACGTATTGGTCAATCACGCGACGGGGTTCAGCGAGCGCAAAGCGGCACTCCAGATGTTGGACCGCTCCGTAGGTGGCCCGCGTCGGGTCACGCTGGGAGCCGACCGCGGCTACGACACGCGCGACTTCGTCGAGGCATTGCGGGCGCGTAATGTAACGCCGCACGTGGCAAGGAACGCCCGCCGCAAGAACCTCGACGGCCGGACGACGCGACACGCCGGCTACGCGATCAGCCGCTACAAGCGGATGCAGATCGAGAAGGTCTTCGGCTGGGTCAAGACCGTCGGCGGGCTTCGCAAGTCCAGATTCCGGGGCATCGAGCGCACGCAGATGTGTGCCTACATCACGAGTGCTGCCTACAACCTCTTACGCATCGCGAAACTCGAGGCGGCGTACGCCTGAGGACGAACCGCCGAGCCGACCTCGGCGGATTTCGGCACAGCACTTCCTTCCCGACCTTCCTCCCAAACCTCCCCGGCCGCCTTGAACGGCTGCATCGGCTCCCGCCAAACCCGCGCCCGCGGCCCCACGCGGCACACCGGGCGCATTTCTCAGCGGCCTGCTAAAGGGGCACTGGCCCGCTATCCTTCATCCGCTTCGCTATGCCTCCCGCTACCACAGCCTTGAGGCCGCGGATCAGGGGAGGTCTCCTCAGCATGCAAGCTGTACTCCCGACCCTTCGGGTAATACTTCGCCGATTGAAATGAGTAAATGCACCCTTTGTGTCCGTTTAGAGCGTTAAGCCTATCGACCTCGCGAATCGCCTCATCCTCCGACCTCAGGATCTCCTTGATTGTTATGGAGGCGTGCACGGGGAAGTCTGGATCGTAACGGTAGACGACGTAGAGATGGTACCACGTATTCATGCTGGAAAGCTAGCGCAAAGTGACGGCGCCTCCGAGGGTCAGAGATCCAATGAGCTCTCCAGTTTCTGGGCTAAACACATTACCGGTGTAGTCGAAAATGACGTTGTCCGCGCCTCCGCGACCCGATGCAGCCTTTATATCATGAAGCCGGCGCCCGGCAACCCGCGGGTCGATACCGTTGTACTCGGCAAGGCGTCCAAAAATGAAATCTTCGTTCATGCTCAGCCTGGCCCTCCGAGGAAGGTTATTGACCGATCGTACCAGGTCGAAGCAATCGTTGTGGGCGAGGAGGTTTTGGTCGCCGACGAAGTAGCGGTGGGTTCCGAAGACTTCGAGGTTGTAGACGTTCTGGGCGGGTTGGGGGCTGCGGTCGAGGCGGTTGATGCGGACGGTTCCGTCCCGCGTTTGGAGGGTCTCGGTGCCCAACTGGCCGGCGGCGACCCAGGCTCGGCGAGTGGCGGAGTAGAGGCGGTGGGCTGCGGT
>JALVDI010000470.1 GCA_027009115.1 Polyangiaceae bacterium
CCGCCTGCGAGGACGCTCCCGCCTGTTGCGTGCCTACGAGCGGGGAGCGCTGCAGCGACGGCGTCGACAACGACTGCAACGGCTTGACCGACTGCGACGATCCGGTCTGTCGCCCGCGGCCCATCTGTGCGATGACCGTGATGAACGAGATCGGGCCGGCGATGTGCACGGACGGATCGGACAACGACGGCGACGGCCGCACCGATTGCGACGACACCGACTGCACTCCCTTCGGGCCCGGCGGGGAGTGCTGCGATGGGATCGACGACGACGGCGACGGCTTCGTCGATGCTTTCACCTGCCGCTGCTTCAGCAACGCGGACTGCGAAGGCGTCGGAAGCATCGACCAGGTCTGCTGGACCCGCAGCTTCAGCGTCTGCGCGCCCCGCTGCGACTTCTTCGGCGGCGACGCCTACTGCGATATGGTCCTCCCTGGAACCTCGTGCCAGTTTACGGGGCCGCTTCAGGGTGAATGCTTGTGAGCCGTGCGGCATCGGACGTGACGTTCGTGCCGTCAGGTCGCAACAGAACAACGATTGGGAGGAGCGAATGCGTGGTTTTGCCTTGGGTCTTGTTTTGGCCGCAGTGGGACTCGTGGGATGCGGAGACGACGGCGTGAGGTCGGGAAACGACCTCGTGTGTCGAAGTGGGGAAAACTGCAACAATCGGTGCGACGCCGACGAGACGATTTGCGATACGCAGTGTCAGGCGGGGTCCACCTGCGAAGCGACGTGCCGGCCGGGAAAGGACTGTGACTTCGTCTGCGAGGCGGACGCCACCTGCCAATTCGATTGCACCGCGCAGCAGTGCCAGGCGGCGGGCTACCCGGGGTCGTCGTGTACTTGCACCGGGGACTGTGTCGGGACGTGCTCCGGCAGCACGGGAGACCGTGATGCTGGCGGCGGTGGCTGCGTCGAGATGTGCGGCAACCCGGCCGACCCGGGATACGCCGCCTGCGTTGCCGCCTGCGGAAGCTGAAGCCGAGGGGATCCCCCTGAGGACCGCGGATCTCTCCGGGCTTGCCTGGAGGTTCTGCGGCCTTCGTGACCCTTCGCGACCGCCGCCTTTGCGACTCTCCGATTCCGCGCCGAGTCAGGATCGGGTGAAGAACACGACCAGCCCCACGATGAGGGCGGCGACGAGCGCAACGGCGGCGGCCACCCGGGGCCAGCTCAGCGGCGCCTCTCCGGAGACCTTCCCGGTCTGGCCGTTGACCAGACAGCGGTAGACCTTGTCGCCGTAGCGGTAGCTGGAGATCCAGAGCGGCAGCAGGATGTGCTCGTAGCTCTTGTCCACGAAGGTGGTGTCGACCCGAAGGCTGCGATGGGTGTCGCCGGGAACGTCTCGTCCGCACTTGATCTGCTGCTGCCGCTCGATCTGCTTTGCGGCCTTTTGCCAGGCGTCGTCGATCTCGATGGAGTACTGCTCGGCGCGCCATCCGGTGAGGTAGCTGGGTTCGTAGGGGCGCAATTGGGAGAGGTCGAAGCTGTCTGCCAGGAGGTCGGCGAGCTTCTCGGGCAGGCCCTTGGAGGCGACGACGAGGACGTCCTGGTAATGATCGCGTCGCTCGCCTTCGACCGGCCGCCAGTCCGTTCTGCGGACGGTCCGCTGCTCTTTGCCGTCCTCGGTGCTGACGACCTCTTGCTCGTCGTAGTGGTACCCGGCTTCGGCGCGCCAGTAGCTGTGGACCGAGGCATCGAAGGCCCAAAAAGGGATGTAGACGCCCCCGAGGTCCTCCACGTGGGCGCGCTCCATCAGGTCGCCGGGGCGGAACCAGCCGCCGCCCAACCACGCCTGGAGCGATTGCTGGGCCGTCTCTTGATCGACGGCGAAGGGGATGATCCGCTCCGGGCGGACGATGTCCTGCCCGGCGTTTCCTTCTTGCTCCAGGATGTGCTGCGACCCGCAGAAGTCGCACGTCTTGGTGATTTCGTTGCTGCCGAAGCTGACGGTCGCGCCACAGGTCTGGCAGCTGACGACCCGCACCCCGGTCCCGTAGCCGGTGGCCCGCGCAGTCGGGAGGGCCGCTTCGCCTTCGGCGGTGGGCTCGGAGGGTTCCGGGGCCGGTCCAGAGTTGCTGGGGGCCACTTGTCCGCAGTAGGAGCAGCGCAGGGCTTGGGTCTCCGGATCGAAGCGGAGCGCCGGGGCGCCGCACGCCGGGCAGGGAGCTTCCTGAGTCATGGCGCGGAACTATAGCAGCGAGCCTCAGGGCGCGCGCCGCGTTCGTACGCTGGCGGGCCGGCGCCGGTCGGGAGAGCGACGCCCGATCACAAGAGACGCAGGACCGCGGCGGCCGCACCGACCCCGGCCTGTGCGGCCGGATCCGTGAGGAGAGTCGCGAGGCTCTCGACGGGAGCGTGGCGGTCGCCTTGGAGCGCCGCGGCCACCCTCCCGACGGCGCGGGTCGAGAACGCGCTCGTCGACCCGAGCATCAGCAGATCGCCGGCGCGGACCCCCTCGTGGACGATGGCCGCCGGGCTCTCGAGGAGGCCTCGTTCGGCCTCGTCGCGGGGGGTGAGGCGGCGCGTCTGGCCGCGCCGGTGGAGGTACGCACGCATCGGTCCGACGCAGGCGACGTGCACCGACGCGGGCTCGAGGACGAGGGCGACGAGGGCCGCGTCCGGTGGTTCGCGTTCGAGGAGCGCGTCGGCAGCGGTCGCGAGCGCCCGCCGGGCGTCCGCCAGGCCCGCTTTCAGGCCCTCGAGGGCCGAGGTTGGGCTCGTGGCGGCGCCCGCTTCGAATCCGTCGAGGGCGGCGCGCGTTGCGTACTGCCACAGCCGCGGGCGCCCGAGCCCTGTAGCGATGACCCACAGGGCTCCGGCTTTGGGCATGCGGACCTCGTGGCGGTGGAGGGCGCCCATGCCCACCGTGGCCTCGGCGACCTGGGCGTGCGCCTCGACGCGCGGGGGCGGCGGATCGCGGGGCGGAAGGACCACGCTCAAGCCTTGCCGAAGCGGTACTCGCTGAACTGGACGGTGATGACCGCCAGCACGAGGAAGAGCAAGCCGACGGTCGCGATGACCGGCGCGCCGATGTGGACCGGCACGGAGGGGGCTGCTTCGGGCATGAGCCCACCGGGCGGGAAGCCGGCGATCTGCTGGGCCAGGTAATTCATGGAGACGCAACGAAACAAGCCGGGCATGCCCGCGGCGAGGAACTCCACGACCGCCAAGTAGAGCGCGGAGACGATTCCCGCCGCTTCGGGCAGCAGAGCACCCCAGAAGATGCACATGCTGCAATAGGTGAAGACGAGCAGCGTCAGGGCGCCGAGCACGCGCAGCGTCGCTCCGAGGCTGTCGAAGAGCGCCGTCGGTTCCGTGGCGTAACCGAGGAAGTGCAGCAGCAGTCCACTGGACACGACGAGTCCGAGGGCGATCGCGGCGCCGGCCGTGAACTTGCCGAGGGCGATCGCCGTGCGGCTGACGGGGCGTGTCGTGAGGAACGTGAGCGTTCGTCCTTCGACCTCCTCGGCGATGGCGCTGGAGGTGAGAAGGAAGGGCAGGAGAAAGACGAGCAGTTTGAAGAAGCCCCACTGAAAGCCCGATTGGATCGCTTCGGTGGCGAGCTCCACGGCGCGGTCCGGTCCCACATCCCGCAGGCTCGCGTAGCGGGCGGCGACGACCGCGAACACGACCAGGGCGCAAGCGACGACGCCGAGCCGAAGCTTCCTGCTGCGCACCAGACGCCGCACCTGCATGCGGAAGATCACCGCGGCGCCAGTGCCGAGGCTGACAGGAGGCGGAGGCCTCATCGGGCGCCTCCAGGACCGTCCGCTTGCGGCCGGTAGGGCGCGGCCCCGGCTCCTGCTTCGAGCTGCGATTGCATCGGGCGGTAGGTGCCTACGGCGGCGTCGGCGCCCGTGCCTGCTCCGCGGGTGCTTCGCTCCACGAGGTAGTGGAAGAGGGCCTCGAGGTTGGCGTCGGGGCTGCTGATCGATTCGAAGGGCAGATCGAGCTCCAGGATTTTCTCGGTGAGGACGTCGTAGGTCGCGTCCGGGTCGTAGGTCATGAGCTCGACGCCGAAGGGCGCGAACTGAACGCCAACGATGCCCTCCACATGGAGAACGGCTGCCGCCAGCTCTCGGGGCTTGGGGGTGTAGACGCGGATGTGATGCGGGTGTTCTTCGAGCAGGTCGCGGATTTCGTGGACGAGGCCTTGGGCGACGAGCTGGCCCCGCGCGATCAAGAGCACGCGGTCGGTGATCGCCTCGACCTCGGGCAGGACATGGGTCGAGAACAGCACCACGGCGCCCTCGTCGGCGCGTCGCCGGATCTCCCCGAGGATCATGTGGCGAGAGGCCGGGTCGGTCCCTGTGAGCGGTTCGTCCAGGAGGATCACCCGAGGATCGTGCACGACGGATTGGGCCAGCTTGGCGCGCTGACGCATCCCGCGACTGTAGCCGCCGATGCGCCGCTCCATCGCTTCGCCCAGCCCAAAACGCTCGAGGGCCTCGGCGGCGCGCTCGGTGGCCTCGCGGCGCCCATAGCCGCTGAGCTCGGCCATGCTGGTCACGAACTCCAGGGCCGTCAGCTCGTCGTACATCGCGTCGGCTTCTGGGCACAGCCCGAGGAGGCGAAGGGCGTCGGGGTTGCCGAAGGGGCGGCGTCCGCAGATCGTCACTTCGCCCAAGGCGGGCTTGAGCTGCCCGGCGCACAGCCGGAGGAAGGTCGTCTTTCCGGAGCCGTTGGGCCCCAGCAACCCCCAGATGCCCGGCCCCAGGTGCAGTGAGACGTCCTGCAGCGCGGTGATCTTGCCGTACCACTTGCTGAGGCGAACGGCCCGAATCGAAGGTTCTTGGCTCACGCCACGACCTCCGCTCGGCGCAGGCGGTGCAGGCTGAGGGCAACACCGCCGGCGACCACCGCCGCCAGGATCGGGAGCGCGTGATACCAGGCGAGGCTGTCCTCTCGGTTTACTTTGAACAGGGCGTCGCCCACGACGCCGAGGAGCGCGGGGAGCGAGAGCAGCTTGAGCCAGGGCCAGGAGCCCACCTCGTCGACGATGGAGCCGAGCACGTAGGGCACGACGAAGACGAGCACCCAAGTGCTCATCGTCAGCGCGCGGCTCTTGCTGAACGACGAGACCGCGACGGAGGCGATGGAGGTCACGGCGGCGATCAGGGTCGAGTGGATGAGCGCGGGGATGAGCAGCCCGAGGGTTTCGAGGCGGGCTTCGTCCGGCGACATGCCCACCATCGCGACCACCATCAGGAGCGCCGGCGCGAAGGTGATGACGAACATCCACGTCCCGACAGCGAGCACGCGCCCCGCCAGATACTGCGGGGCTGTGACGGGCTTGGAGAAGTAGAACTGGAACGCCCGGTGTGCGAGGTCCTCGCTGATGGCGCCTGCGCCCGCGCCGAGGGTGATCATCAAGCCGAAGACCCACAGGTACCAGCCGTAGAGCCCCTGGAGGAACTCGCCGCCGTCCCCGACCATCTCGAAGCGGTCGGCGGGGAAGCCCTGCTGGGCCATCTGCTGGAACGCCCACCACTGGAACCCCCACACGCCGCAGCCGACGACGAAGGGGGCCCAGCCGAGGAACGCCGCTGTCTTGACGAGCCAGGAACCCCACGCGCGGCTGAGCCCATGGCGCAGCATCACCCGGGTGTTGTTCGAGGGTGGGAGCCGCGCTCCTTCGTAGGGCTGATAGCCGAGATCCCGGACGCTCACGGCGTCTGCTATAGCAGAGATCGATCGCCGCTCCGAGGGCGACGCGGGCTGCGGGTTTCAGTTGAGGCGGAACGGATCTTCGTGGGGATCGCGGGCGTCCCTGCGCTTGAGGGCGTCGGGGGCGAGCGGCGCGCAGTGATGCAGCACCAGGCGCCAGCGGCCGCGCTCCATCGTGAAGACGTTCGTGGTGACCAGGCGCGGAGGCTCGCCGGGCCGTCCAGCCAGGCAGGTCACGTAGGCGCTCGTGCCCAGCACGCTCACATGCGCGTTTGTGCTGTGCAGGACGGGAGCCTTCGGGTGGTCGAGGATGCCACGCCAGCTTCGCAGCACCGCCGCGCGACCCTGCAGCACGCCCAGGCCCGGGTGCAGGCAGGCCACCGGCGCCTCTTCGGCCCAGAGCTGCTCGAGCGCCGCCATGTCCCGTTCACGGAACGCGCGATAGAAAGCCTCGTGCGCGCTCCGCAGCTCGTCTTCGAGCGTCACGGCCGCGGCCTCAACCCGTTCCGCGCTCACCGTCGGCGCCGGGGGTCGAGGCATCGGTCGCAACGGCTTTGAGCTCTGTGCCCGAGCGCGCCCGGCGACGGTCCCGGACGAGCGCGCGGACCCGCTCGACGAGCGTCGCCACCTGGAACGGTTTGGCGAGCTGATCGGCGAAGAGCGGTCGCTCCTCCGGGCGGACGGCTTGGGGTGTGGCGGTCACGAGGAGGATCGGTGGGCAAAAGATTCCGAGCTCCGAGCGGGCGTCCCGTGCGAGCCGCGAGCCGCGGTCGTTGCGGAGGAAGTAGTCGGCGACGATCACGTCGACGGAGTCGATCCACGCCATGGCATGTTCGACGTCCTCGACGGCGACGACCTCCAAGCCGGCGCGGGAGAGCACGCGCTCGATCAACAAGCGCATGCTCGCTTCGTCCTCGACGACGAGGACCCGCAGTTGGCCCGCCATGCTCCAAGGATGACCCTCACGAGGGGTTCTGTCGATGGTGCGTCAGGGCTTTCCGTATGCCAACCTCCCCTGCGTGCGCGACCTTCCGCGATGGGCGAAGCGCCTGGCGGACCTCTTTCCCCTTACTGGGTTGGGTCTCCTGCTCGGGGTGAGCGTCGCCCTCGCCCTCGTCCATTTCGCCTACCAGGAGCTCGATCTCGTCTGGCTCGTGCTGGGTTACGGCGCCCTGGGCCTGGGGCTGATGGCGACCCTCTTCGTGGTCTTGGGTACGGTTCTCACCCGGATGTGGGTGGACCCTGGGCCCAAGCACGAGCTCCTCGTCGAGACGGGCCGGGCGCACCCGACCGGGTTCCGTCTCGCGTCCCTTCGGTGGCTCCCCTTCGTCCGGGTGCGGTGGCGCTGGGTGTCTCCGGCCCGCTGTGAGGTCGAGGCGGAGGCGCGCGGCGGGCGGCTCGTCGAGCGGGTGCGGGCTCGCGAGCGGGGCCACCACACGCGGATCACCCGGCGCATTTGGGTCGAAGATGTGTTCGGGCTCGCGCGTTTGGGCCTCTGGATGACCCATCGGCTCGAGCTCTCCGTGCTCCCTCACGTCGGCGCCCTCGGGCGGCTGCCGACGCTCATGTCCTTCGCCGGAGGCGAGGATTGGCCGCACCCCATGGGCGCTCTGGAGGGCGACCGCGTCGAGCTGCGGCGGTATGCGCCTGGCGACCCCGCGCGGCTGATTCACTGGAAGGTTTTCGCGCGAACCCAGAAGCTCGTCGTGCGTATGCCCGAGCGGGCGCTCCAGCGGGCCGATCGGACCGTGGCGTATCTTGTGGCAGGGGAAGGCGACGAGGCGAGCGCGGCGGCGGCTCGGGTCGCCATCGAGACGCAGGCTCTCGGCGACGACTGGGTGTTCGGTGCCGACGGCGCGGCTCAGGGCACGCAGCGCCTAGCCGACGCCCTCGACGCGATCGTGCGGTCGGTGGAGCGTCGCGATCACGGCGCCGAGGAGCTCGAGGACTTCGTGCGGCGGCAGGAGCGGCTCGGCCCGATGTCCCTCGTGCTCTTTGTTCCGCCCACGCCCGGACCCTGGCTCGCGCGCGTCGCGACGGTCCTGCGGGCCCGACGGGGGGCCGTCCGCGTCGTCGTCGGGGTCGATGGGTTGAGCGCCGAGGCCGAGGGTTCCTGGTGGCGACGGCTGCTGATTCGCGGCCCGGCCCGTGCGAGATCGTCGGCGGCCGCCCTCGACGAGGTGGTCGGCGCCTTGAGCGGGACGCGGGCTCGGATCGTCGTCGTCGATCGCGCCAGCGGGCAGGTGTTGGGCGAGGCTCATCGCCGGGCCGCCCGCGGCCTCCGGGCGGCGGCCATGAGGGCAGCGTGAGCGACGAGCCTGCAGTGGCCGAGGAGGCGCGCTCCGAGCCCCCGCTCGCGACGGCGCTCCGGACCTTGGTCTACGCCGTCGCCGGTGCGGTGTTCGCCTGGCCGCTGGCGGAGCGTCCGGGCATCGCCGGCGCGGCCCTCGGCGCGGGCGTCGGTGCGGTCGTCGGCGTCCGCCTGGCCCGCTCCTCGTTCCGGACCCCGGCCCTCGTCGCGCTCGTGGCTGTCGTGGGGGGGGGCGCCGCCGTCTTCACGCGCTGGCTCATGCTCGACACCCGCTTGCTGGCCGCGTGGCTCGGACCGGCGTCGGCGCTCCGGCTCAGTGACGCTCTCCACTTCTTCGAGGTCTTGCTCACCCTCGGTACAGCTCTGCGCGCGGCGACGGCGCGTCATCGAACCCTCGCCGTTCTGGAAGTCGCCGGTGTGGGGCTCGCGTTCGCTCAGCTCGTGGTCGCGCACCGTCACGGGGCGATCAACCGCCCCTTCGAG
Source organism: Polyangiaceae bacterium (assembly GCA_027009115.1). Classification (GTDB taxonomy): domain Bacteria; phylum Myxococcota_A; class Polyangia; order Polyangiales; family Houyiibacteriaceae; genus JALVDI01. The sequence goes on from JALVDI010000470.1 coordinate 8,464, forward strand.
CTGGCCGATCCCATCCTCTCGACCGGGGGCGATCCGACCCACCTCTTCATGGGGGTGGGGGCCGTCGCGACGGCGGTCGTCGTGCTCCTTCTGATGAGCGAAGAGCGGAGCTGGCGCGCGCTGCTGCACTTGGGCGCCGCGGCGCTCCTCCTCGCGTTCTTCCTGGGCGTCTCGGGCGCCATGCGCATGCCGGAGCCCCCACCCCCAGCCAACGGTTTGGGGCTGCGCCCGGATGGCGACGAGCACGAGGCCGAGGGGTCCGAGGCGGAAGGCGAGGCCCGTGGAGCCGGCGGAGGACGTGGTCGCCCCGATCAGGATGAGCTCGAGTTTCGCGACGAGCAGGACACCTCCAACGAGCGCGTC
>JALVDI010000471.1 GCA_027009115.1 Polyangiaceae bacterium
GCCGCCCGCCGCGCGACCGCTCGCGACGAGGCTGGAGGACGGCGCCGTCGCGGTCGTGGGCGCCGGTGGCGTCCAGCTGTGGATCGTGCCCCGATGAGGACGCGGCGTGTCGTGGTCAATCCTTGGCCGAAGCGGGTTTCGCTTTGAGGCCGAGCTTTTCCATTCGGTAGATGAGTGCCCGTCGCGAGATCCCCAGCCGGCGGGCGGCGGCTGACTGGTTGCCGTTGCAAGCCGCAAGCGCTGCGAGGATGCGATCGCGCACCACTGCGTCCAGGTGGGAGTCGAGGCGATCCGCCGTGGCCGGGCGCAGGGCGAGGTCCGCGGGGCCGATCGTCTTCGCGTCGCTCAGCGCCATCGAGGCTTCGAGGACGTTGCGGAGCTCGCGCACGTTGCCAGGCCAGGGCTGCTCTCGGAGGGCCCGCAGCGCCGAGTCCTTCAGACGCCGCCGTCCGCCGCTCAGCTCCTGGACGAGGTGACGGGCGAGCGCTTCGATGTCCTCGGGGCGCTCCCGCAGCGGCGGCACGGCGAAGCGGAGCGCCGCCAGTCGGAAAAAGAGGTCGCGCCGGAAGCGGGGATCGGACTCGATGTCGCGGTGCGTCGCGCTCACCACCCGCACGTCGATCGTCACCGTCCGCGTGCCCCCGACGCGCATGAGCTCGCCGGTCTCCAGGACGCGCAGCATTCGCGCCTGCGTCCGCTCGGAGAGCTCGCCGACCTCGTCCAGGAAGAGGGTCCCTCCGGAGCTGGCTTCGAACACACCGATCGTGCGCTTCGTCGCGCCGGAGAACGCCCCCTTTTCGTGCCCGAAGAGCGTGGACTCGGCCAGTGCTTCGGGGATGGCCCCGCAATTGATCGCGACGAAAGGCCCCGCCGCACGCCCGCTCGAGGCGTGGAGGTGGCGAGCCAGGAGCTCTTTCCCCGTCCCCGTCTCACCGATCAAGAGCACGCTCGAATCCGCCTCGGCGACGCGCTCGATCTGGCGCACGAGGTCCTTCATGGCGGCGCTGGCCGCTACGATGGAGGGAGCGCTGTCGCCACCGCGGGTCTCGAGGACCACCGCCATCCGTGCCGCGCCGACGCCAATCAGCTCGCCCGGCCGCACGGCGACGCGCCCGTGGATGCGCTTGCCACCCACGAAGGTTCCGTTGCGGCTGCCCCGGTCGGTGAGCCAGAGCTGTCCTCCCTCCCACCGCAGCGTCGCCTGCAGACGGCTGGCGCGGCGGTCCGGCAGCACCACGTGACAGGAGCGACTGCGCCCGATGCTGATCTCGACGTCCGGCGGGATAGGAATGAGCTGGCGGGTGTCGCCGGCCACCAGCGCGAGGAAAGCCCGCGGGCCCGGGGCCGACGTCGCCGAGGCGTCGAGGGTCGTCTCGTCGTGCACGCTCTTCGAGTCTGTCATTCGATCGCTGCAGCCGCTACGGACCTAGGCCTGGGAGCACGAGGGGTGCCGGTGGACGCCCGTTCGGTGGACGCGGTGCATGCCGCTCGCCGCCGGTGGACTGTCGCTTGCATGGCAACACACCCAAGGAATGGACCGAGACCGGCCAGGGGAACTTGCGTAGGAACGATAGGATGCGTGCGCCCGTCCGCGATGGCACCATGAGCTCGATGCGATGGCTCTGCCTGCTCCTGGCGGCCTGCTCGGGGCCGTCGCCGATCGCGCCAGTGGACGGTGGTGCGGACGCCCCAGCGGATGGCGGCGCGGACGCCCCGGTCGCCGCTTCGCTCGATCTGCAAGTGCTCATGGTGCAGGGCGGCATACCGATCGAGGGGGAGCTCCACGACTCCAGGCATCGGGTCGAGGTCCTCGCAGTGGGTGTTCGGGGCATCGAATGGAAGAGCGACGTCCGCGAGGAGCTCTACGTCCCGCAGGAGCGCACCGTCGACCTGCTTGGGTCCTCGACCCTCACTTCCCTGGAGCTGCCTCCAGGGCGCTACTCGGAGGTGGAGCTTCGGCTGCGGAGCGGGCCGTGGGGACCGGCCCTCGCCGCGGTGGTCGACGGACGCTCCGTCCAGTCGAACGAGGAGCTCGACTTGGAGGCGCGCTGCGAGGGGCCCCTGGAGCTGAGGGTGGGCCAGGGCGCCCGCGTCGTCTTGGAGATCGACGGGGATCGTCTGCTCGAAGTCCTCGCGGACGGGGACCCTGAGGATCCAATTGGAGCCCTCCGGGACGGCCTGAACGACTCGCTGCGCCTCGCTTGCCGCTGAGCCAAGACCGCTGGGAAGGCGTGTCGAACCGACACAGCTGTCCGCTCAGCGGACAGATCGTGGCCGGAGCGTCGGGGAGCGGGACGCCGAAGGAGCAGCGCCGGGCAGGGGTACGACGTTTGCACAGTTCACGTCGGTGGAGGTGCGAATGCGACGACGAGCTTGGTTCTTGGGGGTGCTGGCGATGGCAGCCTGCGGTGGTGGAGGCAGCGACCCCATCGACGGGAGCGCGGGCGATGGGGGCGGGGACGCGGCGGTGCGAAGGGACGCGACGGTCGAGTGTCTGCCTGGGCAGAGCGACTGCGGCGGCGTGTGCGCGGATCTGAGCCGTGACGACGCCCACTGCGGCGCCTGTGGGAACGCTTGTGGGGACGGCCAGGTTTGCACGAGCGGCGTCTGCGGGTGTGCCGCGGGGCTGGTGACCTGCGGCGGCGAGTGCGCGGACCTCTCCTCCGATCCCCTCAACTGCGGCGGCTGCGGCGACGATTGCCGGCCTGGGGAGAGCTGTATCTCCGGTACCTGTACGTGCCCAGCGCCCGGCACGACGTGCCCGGACGGTTCGTGCGCGGACCTCTCCTCGGACCCGATGAACTGTGGTGCTTGCGGCAACGATTGTGGGCCCGGGGCGGTGTGCAACGCCGGTGCGTGCGCGTGCCCGGCGGGGACGACCGACTGCGGCGGAGGCTGCACGACGGGGCTCGACTCCGATCCCCTCAACTGCGGCACCTGCGCGAACAGTTGCGCGGACGGGGCGCGCTGCGAGATGGGGGCCTGCGTGTGTCCGCCCGGTCAGATCGTTTGCGGCGGTGCGTGCGTTGACGTCTCGACGGACGAGCAGCACTGCGGTGGCTGCGGGATGGCTTGCCCCGCGGGTGGGACCTGTGTGTCGGGCGTGTGCCGCTGCGCAGGATCGCGCGTGGCCTGCGGGGACGTCTGCGCGGATCTCTCGAGCGACCCGGACCACTGTGGAGGGTGCGGCAACCGCTGCGACATGGGGCGCGCCTGCGTTTCGGGGGTGTGCGAGTGCCCAGCGCCTCTGACGCCCACGCCGGGCGGTCGCTGCGTCGACATCGCGCGTGACGTCAAGAATTGCGGCAGCCTGGGGAACACCTGTCGCGACGACCAGTACTGCGTCGGCGGTAGTTGCGCGTGCCGTCCAGGCCTGACCGAGGCCGGAGGGCGCTGCGTCGACCTCGCGAGCGACCCGGACAACTGCGGCGCGGTCGGTGTGGTTTGTACCGGCGCGACGAACCGATGCTCCGGCGGCGTCTGCGTGGCCGACTGTAGGGGTGGGCTCCGGTCGTGCGACGGCGCCTGCGTCGACACCCGCAGCGACCCCAACAACTGCGGCGGCTGCGGCGACACCTGCGACGTCGACAAGGTCTGTGTCGATGGACGTTGCCGCAAGTTCCGGGTTGGGGCCGGATGCGCCATGTGCCCCTGCGACGCCTGCGGTGGCGATTTCGGCCAGTGCTGCGACTACCCCGGGACCTCCGACATCGTCTGCGTCGATTCGGACGCCTGCCCCTGAGGCTTCTCTCGCTCGGAAGGCGGGTGCGCTGCATGGCGCAGGCGCATCCTCGCGGCGCTCCAGGACCGTCGGACCTTTCTTGTCCTTCCACAGGCTGAACAGGCGAACGCCCGGTCGGCTCTGCCTTCGGCGGGGCCTACCGGGCGCATCGCTTTGGCCGCCGGTCCAGGCCGTTACGGGCAGTCGTAGGCGGCGTCGATGGCGTCGGCCAAAGCCACGGCGTCGACGGCGTCGGCGCTCATCTCCAGGGCGCTGGCGAAGGCTGTGGCGCTCGCGGCGTCGCGTTCCTGGTAGGAGCGGTCGAGGGCCTGGCCGAGAGTCTGCACGAAGGTCCAGTGGTAGAGCTGCTCGTCACCGGTTGTCGAGGCGACCTTCCGCAGCCGGTCCGCGACGATCGCCGCGACGCCGTCCAGGACCGCGTGATCGTATTGGTTGCGCGCGCGGTCGCGCAGCTCGAGATCGGTGGCCGTGTCGGCGGAGTCGATGTCGCGCCAGCAGCGCACCGCGAGCACGCCGTCCCACGCGCGGTCGTGGGCGTAGGGATCGACCGCGTGGACGTAGCGGGCCAAGCCGATGCCCCCCCGCGCAGGCTCGCCGCCCGTGTAGTAGGCGTAGGAAGAGTCGCAGTCCTTGGCCTTCGTGGTGCAGGTCAGGCTCTCCTTGTAAGCCGAGACGTAGAGGAACCACAGCAGCGTTGCCTCGATCCGCGCGGCGTGGAGCCGCGTCGGGGCTTCCTCGGCGGCGCCGCGAGCGAAGGCGTCGAGGACGATGGGCTGAAGGATCGCCGGGCCGACGCAATAGTCAGGGAACATGGCGGCCGTTGCCGGGATCGTGCAGTCGGTGCCGGCCGGGACGTCGAAGTGCGGGTCGTAGCGGCGCACGAGTCGCGAGTCGAGGCCCTCCGGTTCCTGGTAGATGTCGCGAGCCGACATGAAGTCGGTGCCGCTCGGATCCGTCGTTGGGTCGAAGAGCAGTGCGGCGATGTCTTCGAAGGCGCGGACCCGGGCGATCGAGCTGATCGTATCCTGGATGCGCACGTACTCGCCGCTGTCCGAGACGCACTCGGGCCACATATCGTCGGCGCACGGCGCGTAGTCGGTGGGCAGCGGGGTGCAGTCGCCGGGGTCGGGGAGGGTCGCCGGGTCACGGGGCATGCACGTCCCCGCGTCGATCCCGGAGTCCGCCATCGAGCCGTCCAGCCTCGACGCGTCCATGGCCCCATCGGCCATGGAGGCGTCCATCGTTGAGTCGTCGTCGCCACAGCCGAGGGCCAGGGCGAGCATCAGTGCAGTCCATCGCATGGGCGCATCCTCACCAGCGCGGGCGAAGGGCCACAACCCGGGGAAGCCTCCGAAGTCCATAGGGGGAAACCCTCGCTCCGTTTACTGCTCTTCGCTGACGAGCCCCAGCCGGATGGCGCCGCGGACCAGGTCGGCGACGTTCCTGGCGCGGAGCTTGGTCATCAGACGCGCCCGGTGCCCTTCCACGGTCTTGACGCTGATGTGGAGCAGGCGCGCGATTTCGGCGCTCGACCGCCCCTCCCCTACGAGCTGTAGGACTTCGCGCTCCCGGCTCGTCAGGGAGTCCCCGGGGTCCGGCCGGTCCAAGAGGAAGGCCGCGATCTGAGGGCTGAAGAAGGCGTCCCCGGCGGCGACGGCTCGGACCGCCGTCAGCAGATCCGACAGCCCGGCGCCCTTGAGGAGGTAACCCCGGGCGCCGGCGCGGAGCGCGGGCCGCACGTGCGCCTCGGTGGCGTGCATCGACAGGACCACCACCTGCGTTTCGGGGAGTGCGGCGCGGAGCCGCTTCGTCGCGTCGACTCCGTTGAGCGAGGGCATGGCCAGGTCCATGACGACGACATCCGGTTGGACCTCTTGGGCCAAGCTCAGCGCCTCGCGCCCATCGCTTGCTTCGCCCACGACTTGGATGTCCTCGGAGGTTTCGAGTAGAGCGCGTAGGCCTTCGCGGACGATCCGATGGTCGTCGGCAAGCAAGACGCGGATCATCTCGGAAGCTCCACTCGGACACGCGTCCCACGTCCCGGCTTGCTTCGCAATGTCCAGCGCCCGCCGAGCAGCGACGCTCGCTCCTCCATCCCGCGCAGGCCGCGGCCAGGGGCGAGGGTCGAATCGAAGCCGCGGCCGTCGTCTTCGACCTCGAGGACGAGCGCGCCGCCCCGGTGCTCGAGTGCGACCCTCGCGCGGCGCGCCTGCGCATGCCGGACGGTGTTGTGCAGGCTCTCCTGCGCGATGCGGTAGAGCGCCGCCTCGGTCGCCGCGTCCGTCTCGGGGAGCTCATCGGACGGGTCCCTGTCGAAGGTGACCGCGAGACCGCTCGTCTCGCTTACCGTTTCACAGAGGCGGGTGAGCGCGGGCACCAACCCCACCTCGTCGAGCACCGCGGGGGCGAGGCGATCGAGCGCGGCCCGCACCTCCTCGATGGCCTGGTCCACGAGGGCGAGGGCGCGTCCGACCCGTGGGTCTTCGCCGAGGAGTTGAAGCTGCAGCCGCACGGCGGTCAGCGTCTGGCCTGCGCCGTCGTGCAGGTCTCGGGCGATCGTCCGGCGCTCGGACTCTTGCAGCGCCAGGGCGCGTCCGCTGAGGGTACGCAGCCGCTCTTCACTCTGGGCCAGGCGCGCATAGGCGCGCTCGAGGTCCGCCAGCCGCTGCTGGACTTGGCTCTCGAGGGTGTCGTTGAGCTCCTGGAGATCGCGGACGAGCGCATCGATGTGGGCTTCGGCCCTGAACATGGCGCGCCGCGGCAGCCAGCCGAGCGCGAACGCGAGGGCGACGCCGATGAAGAGGAACGGGGCCAGGAGCAAGCCGGCGGTCCGGCGGGCGCCCGCGAGGCTCTGCGCCACCCACACGGCTCCGCCGGTGGGAATGGGGCGCGAAGCCCACACGAGCGGGCCGGAGGGCTGGCCGAGGCTGAGGACCTCGCTCCCATCGGCGTCGCGGACGAGGGTCCGCGCCAGGGGGTGATCGAGCTGGGTCGCGGCGGCGATCTTGGCGGAGTCGTAGCGCCACAGGACTGGGCGACGGGCGGCCTCGCGCGCGAGGCGGAGAGCGAGCTCCTCGGCCGATTGTTGGGCTTGGGCGCGCAGCTCGCCCACCCTCACCACGTAGTAGGCGGTCGGTGCGCTCGTCGTCACGACGGCCACCACGGCGACCAGGAGCGGGGCGGTGCGGGCGCTGAGCTTCCGGGCGAAGTCGACGCTCACCGATCCACCGGAAGGTAGCCGCTCGCCGCGACGATGGCCTGCATCGGGGGCGAGCGCACGAGGTCGGCGAAGGCGTTGGCCCGCCGGTCGTCTTGACGGACCACCAGCGCCAGCTCGCGGACGAACCGGTAGCGTCCGTCGCGCACGTTCTGGAGTGTGGGCGCGACGCCGTCGATGGAGAGGGGGTGCACGTCGATGGGCGCGAGCTGCAGCTGCCCCCAATCCGTCAGCCCGAACGAACGGGGTACCTGCGCGAGGGCCTCCCGCATCGCGCCTTCGGTGAGCAGCAGCTCCGAGCGTCGGGCGCGCACCGCGTGGTCGTGGGCGTCCGCGACCGCCGGCGCCACGCTCCGCACCGCGTCCACACCGGAGTCGCCCAGCTCGCGGAGGAGCGGCCGCAGCTCGCCTTGTCCCTCGTACCATCGCCGCAACTCGCCGAGGGTCGCGGCGTGCACGTCGCTGCCGGTCGCCCAGACGAGGGCCGTGCGCGCGTAGGGGACGACGCGCAGATCCGCGCGCTCCTCGGGGCTGAGGGGCCGGGACACCATCGCCACGTCGATCGCTCCGTCCCGAAGGGCTCGCAGGCCACCCCCCGAGCCGATCGACGCGTGCACCCGTACGTCCCGCATCGAGGCGCAAAGCCTCCGCATCAGCAGGACGTTCGCGCCCGAGCCGGCGAGCTGGAGCGGCTCGTCCCCGGCTCGCGTCACCTGGGCGCGGGGTTGCGGAGCGGGTGGGACGGGGCCGGCCTCCGCGGCGCGGGCCAGCCCAAGGCCAAGCGCCGTGACAGCGCCGAGGACGAGGAGGGAGACCGCGAACGGCCGCAGGGGCTTCGGTGGATCGGGTGGGGAGAGGCCCGCGTCGCTCTGGCTCCGCTCCGGTCGCATCGTCCTCACCCTCGTCACTCGCTCACCGCGCGGCATCGGTCGGGTCCTGGCGCGTGCCCGGAGCTGGGGAGGGCGAGCGACGGATTCATGACTCCTCCATCGTGAAGCATCGCGCCGCCGAGATCACGCTGCGATCATTTCAAGAGCGCGCCGAGGCTGCTGAGGGCGACTCCACCGAAGACGACGTAGCGGAGCACCCGTGGCCGCACCCGGAGGGCGAAGCGGACCCCGAGCTGTGCTCCGACGACCGTCGAAGCGGCGAGCAGGATCGCGACCGGCCAGTCGACTTGTCCCGCGCGGACGAAGACCGCCAAGGCGACGAGTCCGAACATGAGCACGCAGGTGAGCTTCAGGGCGTTGGCGCGGAGGAGGTCGTAGTGCAGCAGCCCTCCGAGTACTGCCAGCAGCACGAAGCCCACCCCCGCCTGCACGAAGCCTCCGTAGGCCCCGGCGCCGAAGAGGGCGAGGGCTGCCCAGGGTTGCTCCCGGAGGCTCCGCGGGCGGTCGGCTTCGGGGGAGAGGACGCGGGGCGCGGCGAGCATCGTCAGCGCCATGGTGAGCATCGTCCCCAGGAGGAACGGCTTGGCCCAGCTCCGCGGAAGGACTTCGGCCGCCACCCAGGCGCCGAGGGCGGCCCCTGCCATCGTCGGGGCGACGAGCGGCCCCGCGTCCGCGAGGTCGAGGCGTCCGGCGCGCCGGAAACCCCGCACGCCGGCGAGGGTCTGGGCGACCACCGCGAGCCGGTTCGACCCGTTCGCGACCTCGGCGGGCAGTCCGAGGAGCATCAGCGCCGGGAGGGTGAGCATGGAGCCGCCGCCGGCAAAGGTGTTGACGAAGCCCGCGACGACACCGGCCAGGACGAGGACGCCGAGCTCGATGGGATCGTCCACGGGGCAGAGCGTGCCTCAGCGGAGCCGGAGGTGCACCTGGCGTTCACGGGCGTTCAGTCGGCGGCTGCGTTCGGTCGGCGTCAGT